>DAOVRZ010000154.1:0-8477 GCA_030627905.1 Halanaerobiales bacterium | reverse complement strand
TTCCAACATCCTGATAGAGATGAGAACATATATGAAGGACTAATTGAAGTAAAATACATCAAAAAGGCCGACTATAAAAAGAAAGGTCAGACCATTGTTGCAGAAAAGTTAGAAATGGGTAAAGATCAACTTTTGTCTTATAAAAATAGTGAAGAGTTTAAGAAGCGAAACAAATTCCTCAAATGGGTATTGGTTTTTGTGGGAGATGAGTGTGTGGAGAAATACAAACTTGACTAATATGTATCCTTAAAATAATATGCACCTCTATTCATTTGTATGGTAAAATGAAAGAGGTGCATATTTTTGTGCGACTACTTTTTGTGGGCTAATCATCAGGTTACTTTATTAAATAATGACTTATTAAGTTTAGGCATAACTTATTATGAATATACTGGTGGAGCACATGGAATGTATTATCTTGAGAGTTACAATATTGACCTTAAAACAGGTAATCAACTTTCACTGAAGGAGTTTGCGGATAGAGAAGATTACAAAGAAATTATTAATGAGGAGATCAAAAAGCAGATTGAGGAAGAGAAAGAGTTATACTTTGAAGGTGACTTTATTAGTATTTCAGATGACCCTCCATTTTACATAGAAGACGATAATATCGTAATTTATTTTAGCTTATATGAAATCGCACCTTATTCTTCAGGGATGCCAACATTTGAAATTCCTATATCTAGGATGCAAAATAATTATTGAATAAATATTCCCTAAATAAAAGAATATGATATTAGTGATGGTTTATTATAAAATATTACCTTATTAACCAATATAACGAAGAACAAGAACTTTGAGGATCACTCAAAGTTCTTTTTATTATATAACAATTGGTCAAATTTAAAATATTTTTAACAAAAAATTACGAAAAGACGTTTAAATTTCTTTGTAAAGATGGTATAATTATGTAACGGGATGACAATTCGGTAAAAAAATTTCCGAAGATAACGTAATTCTATGGGGGGGATTTAGGATGAGATCAATTAAAAACGAGCTTATTGTAATTTTGGTTGTACTGGTACTAGTTCCGTTTATTGTATCCTCTATTCGTAGTGATTATCTTATGAAAAGGGAATATAAGGAGCAGATTAAGACTCAGAATAAGGTTTTGGCAATAGCCTTGGCTAACAATATAGGTGAATTTATTAGTAAGGCCTATACATGTACAGAAGACTTAGCATATGATGCAAATATGATTAGTTTTGATCCTGCCAAGCAGAGAAGTACTTTGATGAGTGCAATAGAAAGGAATCAATATTTTGATCTGCTGTATGTGCAGAAAATGGATGGTATGCAAACGGCCAGGTCTTCAGGGCAGTTAGGAAACAGATATAACCGCTGGTGGTTTCAAAAAGCTTTATCTGAACGAAAACCTTATGTTAGTAAGTCATATTATTCATTATCTGGAAATGCACCATGTACTTCAATTATTATACCTATGTTTGATCATCAAAAAATGATTGGTGTTGTGGCCTCTGATTTTACACTTGACATAGTTCAAGAAATTGTGGATAAGCTTACTAATGAAAATGGAATTTACGCTATTATATTAGATGGGGAAGGAGTTGTAGTTGCTGCTCCTGAGGAGTATCAACAAAAAGTAAAAGAAATTTATAACTATAAGACTTTGAGAAAAAAATCTTTGATATATGATAAGGATGGTAATCCAATTTTTGATGAAAAAGGAAATCATATGACCGAAGAAGTTCCATTTGAAACTTCTGAAACATTTTTAAAGATTGTAGGATTGGCTTTAGATGGAAAAAGTGGTGTGACAGAAGACTTTTACATAGATGTAAATGATAACATACTAATTAGTGCATATTCTCCAATCCTTTTATCTGGTAATTCGGCAAACTGGGCAGTTTTTACATTCCAAGATCGAAAAATTGCTATGAAAATGATTTATGATGTTCGGAAAGGGAATCTAATCTTTGGTGCATTTCTTTTTTGTCTTGTACTAATAGTCACTATTTGTATTTCTAATTGGATAGCAAATCCAATTCGTAAGATTGAGCAGACAATGAACCGATTTGCTCAAGGTAATTTGAGAGAGAGAATTGAGATACGAGGAAATAAAGAAATTATAAGTTTGACAAATAACTTTAATAAAATGGCGGAAAGTTTTGAAAAAATAATTATACAGCTCAAAAATTCTTCTAATATCACAAAAGAATCATCTTATTCTCTATCAGAAATTACAGGTAAGATGAATTTTGCAACTCAAAGTATTGCTCATTCGATTGAAGAAGTAGCAACGGTAAATAATGATCAGGCAAAGCATTTAGAAGATGGTGTTAGAGAGATTGAAAAATTAGCTGAGCAGATTGATACTGTAGATGAAGCTACTCAGAGAATAGGAGATATTTTTGCAGAAAAAGTGACTCAGACACAAAATGGTAAGGAGATCATGACATTGCTAATTAAAGCTTCAGGGGACACTGCAGAATCGGATGCTAAAGTGAATGATATTGTTACCAGGATGAATCAGATGTCAGATGAGATTGGCAGTATTACCAACACAATCGGTCACATTTCAACGCAAACTAATTTGTTAGCTTTAAATGCGTCTATTGAAGCAGCCAGAGCCGGAGAAAATGGTAGAGGTTTTGCTGTAGTGGCAGAGGAGATACGTAAACTGGCAGAACAATCAGGAACTGCGGCAGATCATATTAATAGACTAATAGAAAAGATTCAGAATCAGTCGAGGATGGCAGTAGAAGCAATACAAAAATCGATAAAGGTTCGGGAGAATCAAACAAAAGCTATTAATGAAACAGAACTAATCTTTAATGATATGATAAAAAGTTTCACATTATTGTTAGATGAAGCAAAAGGTATTCAGGAATATAATCGAGAGATGACTAATAGAAAAGATGGATTTGTAGAATTGATTCGAACTGTTTCTGCAGCGGCTCAGCAATCTTCAGCAAATGCGGAGAGCGTTTCTGCCTCAACTGAGGAACAATTGATAATGGCAGAGAAAATCACTACATATACACAAAATCTACATCAATTGGCTCTAGAAATTGAGAAGGAAATTAATCAATTTAAAAATTAGAAGCTAAAAAACTGATTAATGAAATTTCATATGGAATAAGCTTCTTCGCTGTTTAGTGTGGATTTATAGATATATTTGCATATAACCATTTATTTTCATCTCCAGTTATGGTATACTTTTCTATAGCATAACTGGAGGGGGTGTATCAGATAATGAATAATAGGATTGGAAAATATGGATATTATATTTGATATATATCATGATTAGCCCACAAAAAGTAGTCGCATAAGAGCTTGCATACCAAATAAAGTACTGAAATGGCGGGATCACTACTTTATTTGGTATGCAAGTGCGACTAAAATACTTTTTGTGGTCGAATCATATCATAAAAAAATCAGGAGGTTGAAGATGAAAAATATTTATTTTGATTATTCGAACAGTCTAATAAGAGAGCATGAACTAGAAAACCAAAAACAGTATATCTTAGAAGCTCACAAAATGATTCATACTAAAACCGGGCCAGGAAGTGATTTCCTTGGATGGGTAGACTACCCGGTTAACTATGATGAGGAAGAATTTGAAAGAATAATAAAGGCAGCTGAGAAGATAAAAAATAATTCTAAAGTTTTTTTAGTAATTGGTATAGGAGGATCTTATTTGGGAGCAAGAGCAGCTATAGAAGCATTAAGTCATTCCTTCTATAATATGTTACCAGAAAATAAGAGAAATTCACCAGAGATATATTATGTAGGGAATAATATTAGTGGTACATATTTAACGCATTTAATGGATGTTATTAAAGATAAAGATATTAGTATTAATGTTATATCTAAATCAGGCACGACTACTGAGCCTGCCATTGCTTTTAGAGTATTTAAAACCTATTTAGAAGAGAAGTATGGTAAGGAAGGCGCAAAAGAAAGAATTTATGCTACAACTGATAGTTCAAAAGGGGCATTACGCGAATTGGCTTCAAAAGAAGGCTATGAGACTTTCATTATTCCAGATAATGTTGGAGGGAGATTCTCAATATTTACGCCAGTCGGTTTGCTGCCGATAGCTGTTGCTGGTTTAGATATAACAGAAATGATGAATGGCGCTAAAGAGGCCAGAGAAGAGTATAGTCAAGAAGATCTCGAAAAAAATCAATGTTATCAGTATGCTGCGATCAGAAATATTCTTTATAATAAGGGAAAAATTATAGAGGTTTTAGTAAACTATGAACCTGCTCTACATTACATAGCTGAGTGGTGGAAACAATTATATGGAGAAAGCGAAGGAAAAGATGGGAAAGGTATTTTTCCAGCAGCAGTAGACTTTTCTGCAGATCTTCATTCTATGGGCCAGTACCTACAAGATGGCAAAAGAAATTTATTTGAAACCGTCCTGAATATCGGGAACCCTAAAGAAGATATAGAGATTAAAGAAAATAGCACAAATCTAGATGGTTTGAATTACTTGAGCGGTAAGACTATGGATTTTGTAAATAAGAAAGCTTTTGAGGGCACTTTACTAGCTCATCTAGATGGGGGAGTACCGAATCTTATAATAAATATTCCTCAAATGAATGAATATTATTTTGGAAAGCTTATTTATTTCTTTGAGAAGGCATGTGGCATAAGTGGATACTTATTAGGGGTAAATCCTTTTGATCAACCAGGAGTAGAAGCATATAAAAAGAATATGTTTGCTTTACTTGGAAAATCTGGATATGAAGAATTAAGAGATGAATTAACTAAGAGAATATAGAATATGTTTAATTTAGTATAAAATTGAGGGGTCAAGGGATTGGCCACTTAAAATATTATATAAGTGTAAATAATATTCTTCGAGGAAAGGAAGGGAATACTCTCTTCCTTTAGTTTATTTAAGCTATCAATGGAAAAGGAGAAGTTTACATGAGGAAAGGAATGCAAATTGAAAGTGAAAGATTGGTTTTAAAAGTACTGGATGAATCTTATGCTGATAAGATTTTGGATTATTTCATAAGAAATAGAGATTTCCTAGACAAATGGGAAGCTATAAAGGAAGATAAGTTTTATACTTTGGAGTTTCAAAAACAGCAACTTGAAAAAGAATTTCTAAGGATGAAAGAAGAAAGACTTTTTAAGGTATGGATTTTTGAAAAAGAGGATGAGAACTTTAAAAAAGTGATTGGGTCAATTGCTCTTAATGAAATCGTTAGAGGATGTTTTCACTCTTGTTTTCTTGGATATCGGCTTGATAAAGATAAAAAAAACAAAGGATATATGACTGAGGCTGTAAAAAGAGTTGTTAGGTATGGTTTTGATGATCTGAAGATTCATAGAATAGAGGCAAATATTATGCCACATAATAGCCCTTCATTAAGCGTAGTAAAAAAACTTGGCTTTTACAATGAAGGTATAGCAAGAAAATATTTAAAAATAAATGGACGATGGGAAGATCATATTCACATGGTGTTTCTTAACGAAGCAATAGAGTAAAGTATATTACTGCAGGTTTTCTAACTCCCTTGTTTTAATATTTAGTGGAATAATTTTTAATTTCCTGGCGTAACTATTAAAGAAAATTGTGTTTTTTAGTAAAAAATAAAGATACTTAGAAGGGAATAGGTGTAAAATATTGAAAACTATATTTAGAGTAGAATTTTTTTGAGCAGAAATGGTCAATATGATATTAAGATAAGGGAGTAGGTTGTATGAAAGATTTAACTAAGTTAAGTAGGTTGGAGGGAGTCATAAAACTTATTTGTCAAAGACCAGAACGGATGTTGTCTGAAGAGATTGGTATTAATGAAGCATTTGGGAGAATTGTAGGGCATGAGCTTTACGCTTCTGAAAATTTGCTTCATTTTAGTTCTTCTATGCAAGATGGTTTTGCAGTTTCAGCTATGGATACTTTTGGTGCAAGTAATGAAAATCCTATTACCTTAAAAATAGTAGGAGAGATTAAAAGGGGTAAAAATGTTCATATTCAGTTGGAGTCAGGAAAAGCAGTGAAAGTGGTTGCTGGAGGAATGTTACCTTTTGGGGCAGATGTAGTGATCAGTAATTTAGAAGCAAATCTTATTGGAGAGAGTAGTTTTGAAGTTAATCGTCCTTTTTCTCCTGGAGAAAACTTAATACCTATAGGCTCAGATTACCGATCAGGAGATTTAATTTTATCAAAAGGGCATCAACTTCGTTCACAAGATGTTGGTATTCTTGCTGCCCTTGGATTTGATTATCTCTATGTAACTCAAAAACCCAATGTAGCTCTGGTTTCAATAGGGTGTGATTTACTTCCGATTACCGAAGATTTGCGACCAGGTTGCATGAGAGATTTAAATGCATATTCTTTAAGTTCTTTGGTTAAATGTAATAAGGGGGTTCCTGTATTAGGTGGAATAATTGAAGGTGGCCCAATAAAAATGAAAGAAACAGTTAAAAGATTAGTTGAAGAGAATGATTTTTTATTGATTTCCAGTGGTACTATAAATGGATGTCGTGATTCCTTAGTTGAGATTTTTTCTCAGATGGGTGAGATTGTGTGTGATGGAATTGCGGTTAATCCTGGTATGACTACTTTTATAGCTGAAGTTGACAAAAAGTTAGTTTTTGTCTTGCCAGGTCATCCAATATCTGCTATGATTATTTTTGAACTATTAGTTAAACAGTATCTGGATATGGTCACAAATTGCAGAGAAAAGCTAGTATCATATCTTCCTGCTAAAATTAGTTGTGATATTTCTAGTAGATCTGGTTGGGATGAATATTTTGCAGTTAAATTTGAAATCCGCGATGGAGAGTACTGGGCCAGCCCCATTCCAAACAGATCAGTATTAATCTCCACACTAGTTAAGGCAGATGGCCTTATACATATCCCCTGGGATTCTAACGGTCTACATTCAGGAGAACTTGTAAAAGTACAACATATTTGTGGGAATCATTTTTAGCAAATGAAGGGAGACTGATGAGAGATGGAGAAAAAATTTACCCACTTAAACGAATCAGGAAGAGCTAGAATGGTAGATGTTACAGAGAAAAATGCAACTCATCGCGTAGCTGTAGCAAGAGGAAGAGTGCGCACTTCTCCTGAATCCTTGAATATGATCAAAAATCAGGGTATGAAAAAAGGTGACGTTTTGGGAATTGCACAGGTAGCTGGAGTGATGGGAGCAAAAAAAACTAGTGAGATAATCCCACTTTGCCATCCTTTGATTCTGACAGGTATTGATCTTAATTTTGAGATTGATGAAGAAGAAGGGATCATTGACATTGAAGCTGAAGTTAAGGTAACTGGACAGACTGGAGTGGAGATGGAAGCTTTAACCGCGGTTACTACTGCTGCTTTAACGATTTACGATATGTGTAAAGCAGTGGATAAGGGTATGGTAATTGAAGAAATTTATTTATATAAGAAATCAGGCGGAAAAAGTGGAGATTACTTTTCGGGAAAATAGGGGGCATAGTAGATGTATAAAGTCGGAGTACTTACATTAAGCGATAAGGGTTCTAGAGGCGAAAGAGAAGATTTGAGTGGAAAGATCATCCAAGAGATGGTTGGAAAGATTAATGGTGAAGTGGTCAACTATGAAGTGCTCCCAGATAATCTAGATTTGATAACGGAAAAGCTCATTCAATGGTCAGATGAATTTAAGCTTAATTTAATTCTGACAACTGGTGGAACAGGATTAAGTCCTAGAGATTTTACTCCAAATGCAACATTACTGGTAATCGATTTTGAAGTGCCAGGAATTGCAGAAACCATGCGTCGGGAAAGTATGAAAAAGACTAATCGTGCTATGCTTTCTAGAGCAGTAGCAGGCGTCAGAGGTCAAACTATGATTATTAACCTGCCAGGTAGTCCAAAAGGTGTTAGTGAATGTTTAGAGGTAATAATTGATGCACTACCTCATGGCTTAGATTTATTAGTTGATCAGGTGGAGGATTGTGCACGCTGAGGAGTATAAACTGAAAAATAATTAGGATTAAGGAGCAGCTAAAAACTGCTCCATTTTATTTATCCACTTAAGTAGTTTAATTAAATAGTTCTGCTTTAAAATGCTAAAAATATATAAGTTTATTACGTTAATTTAATAAAATTTGTATTTAACGACATTTCAGAAGGGCAAGTCCCTCTCATCTATAGGTGGGAGTAGAAGTCTTACAATAATTTCAAATCTCCTTCTGAAGTCGTTAAACTTAAGAAATGATAACTTGTTATTATTTCGACTTTAAAACTATAATGTGATATAATATGATATAGAAAATAATATTATGAGTTTGAGGAGCAATAAAATAGTAGTTAAAATCATAGACAATTATAGTTATATGTGGACACAAATATTTAACTATAAGCTGTTTTATTGCTTTCAAGCCATGGTGAATGTGAGTTGCGAAAGTAGCTTTGCATGATGAACTAGGTTAGTATGAAAGGTAAAGACATACCCATGAGTGTATCCATCAGCTTGTGGCTCTATGAGTATTGAGGAAGACCGACTTCTAGTGTC
>DAOVRZ010000147.1:0-9588 GCA_030627905.1 Halanaerobiales bacterium | reverse complement strand
TCCAGTTAGATGAGATGGCTATGACAGAAGAGGAGCGAGAAATATATGAAGGACAGTTAAAGTTGCACATAGATAGAATTGAAGAAATGAATACAGCTCGTGAAGAAGGAAGAGAAGAAGGAAGAGAAGAAGGAAGAGAAGAAGGAATAATGCAAGGAATAGAACAGGGAGAGAGGAGAAAAGCCTATGCGATTGCTAGGAATCTTTTAGATGTTTTAGATATTGAAACGATAGCATTAAAAACTGGTTTGACGAAAGCCGAATTGCTTGCTTTCAAAGATGAACAAAGCTAAAATAGTCTAGATGTCAATAATCCCAATCTTCTCTTTAACTTGATTAAGCTTTTTTGGGAGAGAAGTAGAATGAAAAATTGCATTAAAGCCATTTTATTTGATTTAGATGGAATCCTTTATTTTAAAGAGATTCCCATTACGGGAGCTATTGAGACGATTAAAACTTTACGCGTTGAAGGTTACCTATTACGATTTCTAACTAACACAGGTTCTCGTACAACTGAGATGTTATTTAAAAAGTTGCTGACTATAGTTTTGAGATTACTTTAGAGGAGATTCATCCTTCTGTAAAGGCAGCATTAAAATTCTAATACTTCCCCCCCGCCTATAGAGGAGGGGTATTTCTTCTTCTGAAATGTCGTTAAATACAGGAAATAAAAATTAATATATGGTTATTGGATTAAAGTTTCATTTTTACAGTGAATTCGTCCAGCTAAAGCTGAACATAGGGGCTTCAGTAGGGGATTCTACCCCCACTGAAGATTAAAAACAATTCCCACCACTTATAGAAGTGGGGGTCTTAACTCAAAAGATAAATAAGAGTGATAAGGACTTCGGGCATCTGCCATGAAGTCCTTTTTGCTTTGATGGAGTAACATATTGTTGTTGAATAATGGATCAAGTCACTTTTTCTCAAAAAATATAAACCCATTTTTCTCTTGCACTATGCTAAAGCCTATTTTTGTATAGAAATATTTAGTTCTTGTATTCCATGCTGGGGTATCTAAAGACCATTTCATAGCATCAGAAAATTCTTTCCACATAAATTCCATAGCTTTAGTGCCAATACCGTGATTATGAAAATCTGAATCAATAAAAATCCTTCCTAATTCATAATGTCCATTACTTACTTTAAAAATAATGAATCCTCCGACTATTTTTTTATCCAATAAAATCTTATAATATGCTGTAGCTTTGTTCATCATAGAAGTTTGCCATTCTGGAGAATCATACCCAGGAGGGCCTCCTGGGTTAGAGGCTCCACAGTGGATGTCACTATCAAATGATCGTTTCGATACCTCAGCAAGGCTATGAGCATCACTAGGGGTTGTTTTTTCAAACTTAATCATCAAAACATCTCCTCTCTTTTTTACTATCCTAACTTTGTTTACACATAATACACAGAATGTGGATACACTATTCGTGATACGCGCGTTATCAGAATAAAATCTCTAACATGATAAGAGTATACTAAAAAAACATTCATATGTAAAACATGGAATTTTTATATCTCATACTTTCACTATTCCTTATATTCAGGATCCTTTTTTATTTTGTATCTGACTTCAAACACCACTAACCTATAATAAAAATAAACCGCAGCCATCCCTGACTACGGTTTAAGTAACTTACTTATTCAGTCTATGCTGGATAATATCCCAAAAACGATCTTCTTCATTTCCTAATCGCCAGATAGCGATTCCCTTAAGATTATACTTATTGACCAGATTTAGTTTATAATCTAAACTATAGCTGTTTTCAAACCAGACTGTACGAATTTTTTTATTACTATCAGTATAATAGAAGTAGGGAACTTGTGCTTTTGAATCCCACCGAACAGTAGCACTTTTTCGAGATGCAAGTTCGAGTGCTTTTTTGGCAGCTATATCCTGACCTTTTCCACCGCTATTTGGCCAGTCATATCCATAGTTAGCGATGCCTAAAAGAATCTTTTCCGCTGGAACTTCACGGAGAGCATAGAGAATATTCTCTTCTACCCAGTTAATCGGGGCGATTGGCCCTGCGGGGCCGCCAGACCAATGATTATCATAGGTCATGATCACCATTCGATCGATATAAGGAGCTAATGCTTTGTAGTCATATGCTCCAGTTAAATCATTAGAAACCCCTACTTTTGGGAAAACTGAGATGGTAACAAGTTTTCCTCTAGCATGCAATTTTTGTGAAAGTTCTCTGATGAAGGTGGTATAACCATCTTTGGTCCAACTAGGAATAAACTCAAAATCGATATTTACACCATCATAATTTCTACTTTGAACCAGGGCTACGATATTTTCTATTGCTTTCTGACGGATTTTTGCATCAGTTAACATAGCACTATTGGTCTTATCATTGTTGATCAATGGTAGGATCAATTGACCATTTTGCCTAACAAAAGTATCTGTGTTATATTGGTGTCCTTCTGTCTTTGGTAAGAGATCACCTTTTTTATTGATTGTATACCAGAAGGGTGAGACCATATCGATGTTTTCAGCATTTTTGACCAATGATGGATATGATTCAATCCCTGGAGTTTTCCAGTTCACATAAAAGCCAAGAACCTCTTTTTCACCTGGTGAGAGATATTTAGGATAGGTATATGAACCATCTGAGTCATCAGGCCAATTTGTGATTGGTGGATTTCCAGAATTCTGGTCAACCCTTTGATTTCCAGCTAATCGTTCAAGAAAAAAAGCCATCAGGATCATAAGCACCCCTTTTATAGCAGTGGTTTTATCGTTAAATAATGATCCCATAGAAGCCTCCGCAATACTTGCGGTCGTCACAAGCATAAAGGGTAAAATAAGAAATAAAACGAGAACAATTGCAATGATTCTGCGTCGAGTGGGCGATATTAATTTCTGCATCGATATACTCCCTTCATTAAAACATTTGGTTACAGTGTCAGATCGTCATTTTCGTAACGTATGTCTGTTGTTATTATACCTTGAATCTGTAGCAAATTCCAGTTAAATGGACTAGAACATATTGGTATTGCTAACTTGACTATAGAAGTTGGGGACTTATGTTTTCCATAAATGTTGTTAAACTTTCAAAAAGTGTTGTAAATATTTTAAGAAGTTTGAGGTAAACTATGGAGAAACCGTCTTGACATATTTCTCCATTGTAGTACAATGTATATGTACGTTAAACAATGGACTTTGTGATTAATCTGCAAAGCAGTTTTTTACAAATTAGCAAGGGGGTGGAGAGAAGGATGACTATAGCTTATCAGATTGAAAGCAAATTATATTTAAATCTGACCAATAGATGTAGTAATGATTGTGAATTTTGCGTTCGTCGTGATAAAGAAGGTTTAGAGGGGTATAAACTCTGGTTAGAGAAAGAACCAGAGTATGCTGAAGTGATACAAGCTATTGGGGATCCACATAAATATGAAGAGGTAGTTTTTGTAGGATTTGGTGAACCCTTGTATAGAATTGAACTGGTTAAAGAGGTAGCACGTTGGCTAAAAGGAAAAAATGTTATGGTTCGAGTTGATACCAATGGCCAAGGAAATTTAATTCATGGTCGTAATGTTGTCCCTGAGTTAGAGGGCTTAGTAGATGTTATTTCTATCAGTTTAAATGCTGATACTGCTGAAGGGTATGATCGACTTTGTCATTCTATATATGGAAAAGAAGCATATGATGCTATGTTGGATTTCGCAAGAGAAGCAAAAAAATATATTCCTCAAGTGATCTTGTCTGTAGTGGATTATGGTGGAATCAATATAGATAAAGCCAAAAAAATTGTAGATGAGATTGGAGTAGAGTTAAGAGTTAGAGAATATATTAAGTGAACTCGTCCAGCTAAAGCTGAACATCGGGGCTTCAGTAGGGGATTCTACCCCCACTGAAGATTAAAAACAATTCCCACCACTTATAGAAGTGGGGGTCTTAACTCAAAAGATAAAATTACATATCAGGAGGTAAAAAAATGAAAATTTTTATTGACACAGCAAACATTGAAGAAATTCGCGACATGTATCAGTTAGGGATTTTAAACGGAGTAACCACTAATCCATCTTTAATTGCTAAGGAATCTGGTCGGGATTTTAAAGAGATTATTGCTGAAATTAGTGAATTGGTTCCAGGCCCAATCAGTGCTGAGGTTATTAGCCTGGATACTGAAGGAATGGTTCGGGAAGCAGAAGAATTGGTAAAAATCTCTGATAATATTGTTATAAAAATTCCTATGACCAAAGAGGGTCTTGCTGCAACTAGTATTTTGGCTAGCAAAGGAATTAAGACTAATGTTACCTTAATTTTTTCAGCAAATCAAGCATTATTGGCGGCTAATGCAGGTGCAACCTATGTAAGCCCATTTGTTGGTCGTTTGGATGATATCGGTGAAGAAGGAATGGATGTAGTTCGTGATATTATGGCTGTTTTTGAAAATTACGGAATTGAGACTGAAGTTATTGCTGCTAGTATTCGTCATCCACAACATGCTTTTATGGCGGCTTTAGCAGGTTCTGATATTGCTACAATTCCTTATAAGGTGTTAAATCAAATGATGAAGCATCCAATGACAGATAAAGGAATTGAAAAATTTATGGCTGATTGGGAGAAAACAAAGTAATAGATTTTTAGAAGTTTCTAAAGAGTTATCGCATGTTAAGAAGTAGACTGTCAACCGTTTAATTGGTTGACAGTCTTTTTTTAGGTGATATTAAATTAAATAGTTTTAAGGCTCTTCGCTATATTATGTAGGTAATCTCTGTACAATAAATTTTTTCGCATATGAACAGTTCCAATTAATTTTTAACTGCTTATTTTGTTAAATAACCGTAAAATGCGAATAATGCAATTTACATTAATGTTAATGATATCCATCACCTTTACCCATACAATATAGCGAAGAGGCTGTTATTTTTTATGATGCTACTAATTCTGTAGTTTGGGAAAATGATAAAATTGAAAATGCTACCGAGGTTGCTTGTGGAGTTAAATTAAAGTCAGGTAATGCGTATCGGTGGAATGTAAATAACAGCTACGCTTTAGCTATCTATGAAGATGATGCTAATGGTTATAGTTATGCTTACAGTAAAGCTGGCAATGGCGAAATAGGCGCTGTGAACGGTGTATTTATTTTCGTTACCATTACTACAGTGGAATAATAATTAATAGAAAGGAGTGGAATTATGAAAAAATATTTAGCGATACTATCTGTGCTGTTGATTGCTGTTTTATTCACAGGTTGTTCATTATTCCCAACAATTTTTGTTAAAGATGGAAGTTATCAAAATAAGAATGGAACCTCTATGGCTTCTCCATATGTAGCAGGTGCTGCAGCACTTCTGCTCTCTCATAATTCAAATCTAACTCCTCTACAAGTTAAGAATCAGATTGAGCAGACTGCTCGCGGAAATGGTTTTACTGAAGAGTTAGGTTACGGTATTATAGATATTCAAGCTATGTTAGGTGAACTTAAGCCTATGACTTGCGGCGGTTTGAATGTTACAACTAATATCATCCAAGATGTTACTGTAGGTGTTATCACTTTGTTTGCTGGAGATGGTACATTAGTGGGTTGGGGTACCACAGGTGAAAATGGTAATTACACGTTCCATGCTTTAAAACCTGATACCTATACAGTAAATCTTTCTTATGAAAATTGGATTACGGATGAATATGAACTAGTATCACAAGAAGCTACTGTAGAGGTAGATCAAACTAATACGATTTATTTTGAAGTAGAACTTCCGGAAATATAAATAAATACGTTGAATAGATAATAAATTAACACTGAAAAGAGTTGAAAAATAGTCGATAACCATTAAATGGGGTTAACGACTATTTTTTTATAAAAAAAGAAGGAATTTTTTATGCAATGAAGAATAAAATTATATATATTAACATTGTTTATGAAATTATTTTAATTATATTTAAATTTTTTTAGTCGTTATAGGTAAAAAAATGAGTCTACTGTTTTTTATAAAAAGATATGCAAATGAATCAATGTATAAAATATACACTAATATAATAATTAAAAAAGAAAATAAATAAATTAGTTTCATTGAAGGGTTTTTATAGTAAACATAGAAATCTAAAAGTGGAAGCTTATCTCAAATCAAGGAAGGAGGCACAGTTTTTAATTTAGACACAAATTTAAAGGAGGATTGCCAGATGAAAAGATTGACTGTTTTTACTCTTTTCTGTGTTACAATTTTGCTTCTAGCTGGTTGTAACTTGTTGACAAATTCGACTGCTTCAATTCATGGTACGGTAGTAGATATCATAACTGGAGAGGTACTCTCAGGAGCAGAAGTAACTATTAATAGTTTGAAGGCTACAACAGGTGCCGATGGTAGTTATAGTTTTACTGGAATTGAATTCGGAACCCATGAAATGAATGCTGTGAAAGATGGATATGAAGCATATTCCGAAGATGTACAAGTTAAAAAAGGAGATAGTGCACATTTTGTAAGAATGCATAACCTTATAGCAGGTACTGTTACAGGCGTAGTAACTGATGGTCGCGGTGGTCCAGCAGTTGAGGGTGTAACTGTTTCTTATAATTATTATTCAGTTACCACGGATGCTGAGGGTTATTTTGAAATGAAGATCAATGCAGATTATGCTATTGAATTGTTAGTAGAAAAAGAAGGTAGAGCCACTGTACGTATTCAAGGTGTAGAAGTTGCTGAAGATGCAACTTTAGAATATGAAGTTCCAACTAGGGCATTATTTAACCCTAATTGGTCTAATAACCCACCAACAATTTCTCTTGATATTGAGCCAGGGGAGGAACTTTCAGGAAATCAAGAAATTAATATTTCTGTTTCTGGTGATCGTTCAACTTATCTTATCTATGCTTACTTTAATGGAGAATATAGAAATCCTAGAGATGGTTTCTACGTGGAGGAAGATGAAGTAACTTTGGAAATTGATACTACTCTTACTCCAAATGGGCCAGCTTATTTAAAGGTCTTAGTCTATGATACTAATGAAAATTCAGCTTTATACATAGTTCCTGTGACAGTTAATAATGATCCTAATGATGTAGAATTACCTGGTGATTTAGCTTATCTAGAAGTATTTTCAAATACATTTGGTCAAAATATTGGTTTTTATAAAGACCAAAGAAGACTTATGTTTGATAAATTTTATTTAAATGGAGATCCAAGTATAATAGAATTGCCAAATGGTGTTGAGATTGATTTAAATGCAGCTCCAGATGATGCAACAATATTAGTTAACATTGAGTGGGATTCTGTTGAAGGTGCAGATGGTTATAATGTCTATCGAGGATTTGATGGCGAAAATTATGATTTAATTGGTAATTTAAGCGAAACATTTTTCGATGATTTTGGTGCTCAATTAGAAGCAAATAAACCATTGTATTATAAAGTTGTTCCTTATAACAGTTTTGGTGAAGGTGAAGGAATTGTACGTCATGTAATACCAATGCCTTCTTATAATGTATTTTTAGAAGAACCTTCCAACAACGCTACAGATGTTAGTTTAACTCCAACATTTACATGGAGACAAGATATATCAGGTGAACTCCCTGAAGATACATTATTCCTTTCAGGAATTATTGTTTATGATGCAACGAATTATATAGTATGGAAAGCGGATTGGATTGCAGATGCAAACGAGGTTGATTGTGGAATTATATTAGAACCAGGAAAAGCTTATAGTTGGGATGTTCCTTACAGCATAGGGATAGTTACCTATGAAGATAAAGAGAATGGTTATAGTGAAGCATATAGTTTTGCTGGTGAATATGGCGGATTGGGTTCTGGTTCGGTAAATGGTGAATTTATTTTTGTTACCACTACTGAAGTGGAATAAACATTAATAGAAAGGAGTGGTAATTATGAAAAAATATTTAGCGATACTATCTGTATTGTTGGTTGCTGCTTTGTTTACAGGTTGTTCTTTGTTTCCTACAAAATCAGTGGAAACTGAAGTAACACCTCCTGTGACAGCAGATATATTTGATTATACTGGTTTAGACTATCAACTAGGTGAAGTTTTAGTTCGTACAGATTCTACAATTTCATTGGATAAAATGCTATCTAAAGAGGGAAGCGAAGTTTTACAAGAATGGTCTCAAATTGGTTGGTCATTGGTTTCAGTTCCTGAAGGTGAAACTGTAACATCTTTTATTAAAAAATTAAGAAACTATAAAGGTGTTCTCTTAGCTGAGCCTAATATGATGTATGAAACAGACAAAACTCCAGAGGCTACAAGTTATGATCAACAATGGGGTTTTGATAATATGAATGCTGAAGCTGCCTGGGATATCACAACAGGTAGTGAAAATGTAATTGTTGCAGTTATCGATACAGGACTTGATCTGACTCATCCTGAATTTGTAAATAAGACGATAATTGCTCCATATAATGCAACTGGTGATGGTATTGAAGATATGATTGATGCTGATACTCATGGTACTCATGTGGCAGGAATCGCTGCTGCTGATGGTAATTTTGGAGAGGTTGCAGGTGTTGCTTGGGATTGTCCAATAATGCCAGTCCGTGCACAGCATATAGAAGGTTATATTTCATCTTCTTTCTTAGTTGAAGCTATGACTTATATTGCTGATTATGCACAGGAAAATCCTGAGTATAGAATAGTAGTTAATATGAGTATTGGTGGTCATGGTTATAACTTTGCAATGAAAGATGCTATTGACTATGCTTTTGATAATGGTGTACTTCTCATAACTTCAGCTGGTAATGATAGCAAACGTGTAGTAAGTTACCCAAGTGCTTATAATGGTGTTGTTTCTGTTGCAGCTTCTACTCCTTGGGATACAAAAGCAGACTTTTCAACAATTGGTTCTTGGAACTCTGTAGCAGCTCCTGGAGTTTTGATATATTCAACTATTCCTGTTGAAAGTGGAAGCCATGGAAATATGCAAGGAACTTCAATGGCATCACCATATGTAACTGGTGCCGCAGCACTTTTGCTTTCTCATAATCCAGATTTGACTCCTCTACAAATTAAAAACCAGATTGAGCAAACTGCTCGTGGAAATGGTTTTTCTGAAGAGTTAGGTTATGGTATTATTGATATCGAAGCTATGTTAGGTGAACTTCAACCTATGACTTATGGTAGTTTGGATGTAACAACAAGTATCATCTCTTCTGATGAATTAGGTTATGTTGGTCAAGGTATTATCACCTTATTTGATGAAGAGGGTGCATTAGTAGGTTGGGGTTCTACAGGTGAAGATGGTAACTATATGTTCCATGCCTTAAAACCTGCAATCTATACAGTAAATCTTACATATTATAATATGTTTACAGGCGAATATGAATTTGCATCACAAGATGCTATGGTAAAAGTGGATCGAGTAAATACAATTTTCTTTGAAGTAGGAGTTCCAAGTGAAATAACTAAGACTGTTGAGTATGAGGAAGATATCAACACTGAAGAAGGATATACAGGAATATCCTTTACAGTTGAAGAAAAAGGTTTCTTTGAATTTGAGACTAGTGAATTAGCAGGAGAGGGCAAATGTGATACAGTTCTGTATCTTTATGATGCAGATGATAACTTAGTAGCCACAAATGATGACTTTGGAACTCTATTCTCTTATATTGGAATGAATCTTC
>DAOVRZ010000059.1:0-33753 GCA_030627905.1 Halanaerobiales bacterium | reverse complement strand
GTAAGTGGTTTAGATATGCTCGAACTGCTACTTCAGATGAAAAAGGCAAAAGACGTTGCGATTTCTAGAGGTAAATCCAATTTAAGTAATAGTTGTTTGGAATATTTCAGCCTTAAATTCGATGCTTTTACTGCAATAAAGGCGGCAGTAACTAACCAGTCAAAAGCTTTACTTTTTAGTTAGCGACTGAATAGTTACAACAAAATAAGTTATTGTCTTTAGAGGCGATTAACTTTGGTTTGTTGGAAACTTCTAAGTATAGATGGAGTCAGATCTCTGAGAAATACTTTGATGATGACAAAGAAATTGTAGAAGTGATTAAGTTAAAAATAGATGACAATGGATTTTTTAAATTAGCTGACGTTTTAAAAGAAATTGAGGATCAAGAAGAACAAGTTAAAAAAGTTTTATTTGTTATGCGAGATTTAAATATGATTTCTTCAAATGTGCGAATTTCTGTGTCTGGGCTTGATATTAAAGAGATTAACAAGGATATGGATGGTTTTGAAGTAATGGATCAGATGAAGGAAGTTGTTGCTTTTTGTTTTATAGGAATATATAGAACTTTTTTTGAATTAGATGTAAATAAAGAATAAGATTGAATTAGTAGGACGATTAAAAGAGAAGGTCAAAATGAACGGTACAGTATATGAGTGTAAGGATGTTAACTTAGACTCAGAATTCATTGTTGAAGTTTCCAAAGAACTATTGATAATGATTGGATATAAGCCTGATAAAACAGCAATTCAATATAAAAAATACTGAATCTGTTTCAAAGAAATATAAAACTAAGACATTCACATCAAGAAAGTGATGAATATTTTTACTATATTGCTGGATACACTTCTAATGGAGTTCCCTTTGGTATAACATGGGAAGAAGCTATTGAAGATGGATTGGTGGAAGATAATAGGTTAACCGAAGATATTGATAATTTGCTTTTTTTATAAGAAGAGAGAGTGAGGAGTAGTAGATGAATATAAATAATTTCGAGAATCATGTAAACAAAACAATTTTAGACAGGGGATACGAGTATTACACTGAAGGAAATATAGTTGAGACATATAATCAGGGAGACAACGAATATATTTTTCAAGTTCAAGGAAGTGAAGATTATGAAGTAGTAGTGAAAATAGATAAGAATGGAGAAATACTATATTCCAATTGTGATTGTCCTTATGATTTTGGTCCTATATGCAAGCACCAAGTGGCAGCTTATTTTGAATTGTTTGAGATATTAAATAGTAAAGATAATAGTGAAAGAGTGAAAAAAGAAGCAGTAAAGCAGCCAGAAATAAATGAAGTGCTAAATAATCTTTCTAAGGAAGAGCTAATTAGTATTATAGGAAATATAACTAAAAAGAATGTAACTTTAAAAAATAGTCTTATTGTTAGATATTCAAAAGGCGATGATACACAGGAACTTCAAAAATGTAGAAAGTTAATGGAGTCAATAGTAAGAAAATATATTGGTAGAGAAGGCTTTATCACGTACAGTGAAATCTATGGTTTCGTAAGTGAAATGGAAGATTTATTGGAAAAAGTAAGAAATACAGATAATACATTATTAGCATTAGATATTGCCTTTTTAGTGTTAGAGGAAGCTATAGAAGCTTTTCAATATGCAGATGATTCTAATGGAGAAATAGATTCCTTAGTAACAGAAACAATAGAGCTGATAAGAGAAATAATAATTGACAATGAAGATTTAAATATAAATCAAAGAGAAAAAATTTTTAATAAACTATTAAAGCAGAGCGATAGCAAGGTTTTTGATGGGTGGGAAGATTACAAAATTGATATGCTAAGAATATGTGCTCAATTTGCTGATGTTGAAGTGTATAGGAGTAAACTAAGAATGAAAATAGAATATCTAGTCAATAAAAATTCGAGTGATGATTATATGAAATTCAGCAATGAAAGTATGCTTCGAATATTATTTGAAATGATAGAGGAATATAGCACTAAGGAAGAAACGGAACTATTTGTAAAAAATAATCTCGAGTTTACATTCTTTAGAGGAATATCTATAAATAAATATATTAAAGATAAAAACTTTCAAAAAGTTATAGAAATAGCTTTAGAAGGAGAAAAACAAGATAAACAATATGCAGGGCTAGTATCGAAATGGAAAAAAATAAGGTACACAGCTTACAAAGAACTTTCACTCAAAGACGAACAAGAAAAATTGGCAAAAGAATTATTACTTGATGGTGATTTTGAATATTATAAGGAACTGAAAGAATTAGTTACAGGAGATGAAGCAGTATTTTATAATAGCTTAAAACAAGAACTGAAAAAGGATAAGGGTTGGCAGGGCAGAAATATGTACCTTAAGCTTATAGAAGAGGAAAATGACTTAGATGAGATAATGGAGTTTGTAAAGGAAAATCCAAGAAACATAGAAGAATATGCAGAGATGTTAGTAGATAAGTTTAAGGATGAGGTTGTAGAAATTTATAAAAAACATATTAAATCGGAAGCAAGTTCTTCATCAAATAGAAAAAATTATCAACAAGTATGTGGAATAGTTAAGAGATATAAAAAGATAGCCGGTAAGAAAAATCAAGAAGAAATGGTAAATGGGTTATGTGCTTTATATAAGAGAAGACCAGCCTTTGTAGATGAACTAAGTAAAATTAAATAAATGATGAAATTAGAGAAGCTAGAGTAGCTTCTCTTTTAGCTTGAACATATAGAGTTATTAAAAATTTATGAATGCATACAAAATACCTTTTCAGGTACACTCGTAATTTGAGAGAAGAAATTCAGACGAGGGATCTTTCACTGGATTTACTTTTAAAATATTTTAGTGGCTCAAGAGCAGGACCTTCAATAATTTCACCTCTATAGTTAAATCTTGAGCCGTGACAAGGACAGTCCCAGGTTCTTTCGCCTGAATTCCAAGTGAGTTCGCATCCAAGATGAGTACAAGTAATATCGACAATATGAAGATTGCCTTCTGTATCTTTATATGCTCCATATTTCTCCCCATCAATTTCTACAATTCTACCTTCACCACTGTCTAATATAACTTTTCTTTCTCCACTTGTAATCTTGCCTTTTATAAATTCTTTTGAAGTATCAAGGTTTTCAATAATGAAGTTCGTAAATGATGATGTAGTTATATGTCTTGAGGGGCTAAATAATTTCTCATATGGACTAGAACCCTTTATTATCAAATCTTTTATCATTATAGCAGCATTAGTTCCACCGCTCATACCCCATTTACCAAAGCCAGTTGCTACATATATATTCTCTATGGAGGATGTTAATTTTCCTATATAGGGAACTCTATCTAGCGTTACATAATCTTGAGTAGACCATCTATAAAACTCCTTATTTAATGTGAAGAGGTCATTTGCAAAGTTACTTAAAGCGTTATAATGAAACTCAGTATCTTTACCCTCCCCTGTTTTATGACCTTCTCCACCTATTAAAATGAGTTCTTTATCGTTATATATTTGACGACGTAGAGATCGTTTAGGTTTCTCCGCAGTTATAAACATTCCATGTGGAAAGTTATCTTTTGCTGTAACACCAATAATATATGACCTTTCTGGTCTAAGTCGTGTAAAGTATAATCCAAAGCCATCATAACATGGAAAATGAGAGGTTAAAATAACCCTGTTAGTTTTGATTTTCAATCCATCTTCAGTAGTTAATATTATGTAAGAACCTTCGTCTAAATCGATAATTCTTGTATCCTCATATATAAGTCCGCCAAGGTTAACAAACTCCTTCGCTAAAGCTAAAAGATATTTTCTAGGGTGAAATTGAGCTTGCTCTTTAAATTCTATGGAGGCTTTTATGGGAAGTGATAGATCTAAATTTTCCTTATAACGTGCTTTTAAACCTAGTTTTTGGCAGGATTCAACCTCTTTTTCGATTTTTTGAATATACTCCTCTTCAAGTGTGTAGACATATGAGGGTAAAACTTCAAAATCACAGGATACACTGTGATTTTTGATTGTATTTTTTATGAATTTTAAAGCTTTTTCATTAGCATCCCCATACTGTTGAGCTCTTTCAAAGCCAAAGGTTTTTATTAAATAATCATATATAAGACTATGTTGAGAGGTTATTTTTGCGGTAGTATATCCTGAAGTACCTTGAATAATTTTATTACCTTCAAAAATGGCAACATTTAAGCCTTCCTTTTGAAGAAGAAGAGCGCTAGTAATACCTACGATACCACCACCTACAATAGCTATATCTATGGTTAAATCTTCCTTTAATGAAGGATAATTAGTTTTTTCTGTAGAGTCTATCCAATAAGATTTAGTTGATTTCATATGGCATCTCTCCTTTACTAGTTTTAGTTTTTGTTTCTTATGGAGTAATATTCACTATAACTGAATAAATTTAGTTTTTTTTTGAGAGCATAATAGATAGTTATTAAGGAGGAGATTATGCTTAAAGAAATTAGAAATCCTAATCTATATCATGGAGATAAAAAAAAGAGAAACTTTTTCGAAGGTTGGTATTTTAAAATTTGTGATAAGTATGACGATAATGTTTTTGCTTTTATATCTGGTATAGCAAAGGGTAAAAGTAATAAAGACTCACATTCATTTGTCCAAGTCTTAGAAGGAAAGTACGCGTTATATAGTTATATAAAATTTAATGAAGATGATTTTGGGTTCAAAAAAGATCATTTTCATGTATGTGTTAAGGACAATAGTTTCTCACTGGAAGAAATGAAACTAAATTTAATATATAAAAATAAAATTATTAAAGGGTCTCTGAAATTTAAAAATATAAAAAAATGGTCAGATTCATTAATAAATCCTGGAAGCATGGGATTTTATAATTACTTTTGGTTTATGGAATGTTATACTCAGGTTTGTGCTCAAGATGGGGATATAGATGGTGAGTTACAGATAGGAGATGAAATAATAGATTTTACTGGTGGAAAAGTTTATGTGGAGAAGAATTGGGGTAAATCTTTTCCTAAGTCATGGATATGGGTTCAATCTAATTCTTTTGATGAAGAACGGATATCCTTTACATGTTCTATTGGAAGGGTTCCGTTTATGTTTGGTAGTTTCAGCGGATTTTTAGTTGCTTTAAATATTAAAGATAAATTTTATTCTTTTACTTCAATAAATAAGAGTACAATGAATATAAAAAGAGGAGATAGTGATGTGGAAATCCTCTTTAGAAGAAAAAACTTAGAGCTTAAGGTGAAAACACAAAGTAAAAAGAATATGTTTATGCTTTGCATGGGTCCTAAGGATGGCGAAATGATACCTTTAGTTGAGGAAAATTTAAAAGGAGAAGTAGAACTTGAGCTTAGGGATATAGAAACTTCAAGAATTATTTACAGTGGTAAAGGAAAAAGTACAGGAATAGAATATGGTGGAGAAATGATGAGATTATAAAATGAGAAGAAGTTATTATTTTAGCCCAAGCAAATTATGTCGCTTGGGTGTAATGCAAATAGTATCTGCTTTAGCATACCATCCTATCAACGGAGGTGTTACTTTTCCCACAACAGAAGATAAATTTATAATATGTCCAGATTTCTGTTTTCGCATATGCGGTATTACTAATTGAGTTAACCTCTCCATACCAAATACATTTACATCAAATTGTGTCAATTGAAAGATATAATTTTTAAAAACAAAGAAGGATTTGGAAATAATTATGACGAAATTAGTATATATTATGTAATAATCTTTTAGTACAAATTTAGTAAGGTATAAAAGTAAGGAGGTATATTGTGAATTTAAAAAAAATTAATATTAAAAATTTTAAATCATTATTTGATGTAGAAATCAAACCAGGTAATGTAAATGTAATAATAGGAGCAAATGGTTGTGGGAAAAGTGCTTTTTTGGAAGCAATTGGTGTATTGAGTGCTGCAGTAAGTGATAAAGTAGATTCAAATTCTTTGTTAAAAAGAGGAGTTAGATTTGGTACACCAGCACTCTATAAATCTTCGTTTGATAATTTAGAAAGCTTACCGTCTACTATAAATTTTAAAATAAATTGGGATATCAATGGAGATGACTGGAGCTATTCGGTGGATTTGGATAATCCTATTGATGAACCAAAGCCTAGTTGGAGGTATTTTTCTGAAAGTCTTAAAAAAAATGATGAACAAATTCTAAAATTGGGGAGAAGTAATAGAGAATATAAAGGTATTGAAGTTGCTAAAGATAGGAGTGTTATTTCTTTCGTAAGAGGTGATAAGGAATTAAAGGAAGTTATTGATATTTTAAATATATTAACTGATTATGGAATATATACACCAAACACTTCTACCTTAAGAGGTATTCAAAGTGATATTTATCAACGTGATCCAATTGGTTTATGTGGAGGTAGATTACCAGAAGCTATTGATGAGTTGATGAATTTAGAAAATGAAATGTTTGGTACATTAGAATTAGATGAATTATTGGAGCTATTAGATTGGGTTGATGCTATACATATTGGTAAGCCTACAAAAGATATATTACCTTCGAATATACCTACTCCACAAAAGACGATTCGATTTACAGATCGGTATATGAGAAAAGCAAAAACTGTTGTTCGAAATCAATTAACTGCTTATGATGCAAGCGAAGGATCTTTATACGTATTATTTTTATTAGCTTTAGCTATGCATACAAATGCTTCCAATATATTTGCGGTAGATAATTTTGATCAAGCTTTAAATCCTAAGCTTGCTAAAAAAACAACTAAAATATTTTGTGAACAAATTATTAAGCATAATAAGATTGCTTTTATAACAACTCATAATCCACTGGTTTTAGATGGATTGAATTTAAAGAATGATAAAATAAGGTTATTTGCTTTTGACAGAAATCGCTTTGGGCATACTGAAATTACTAGAATAGAATTAAATGAAAAAGTTACCCTTAAGGAAGATTCTTTGTCTCGATTATGGGTAATGGGACGATTAGGTGGTGTTCCAAGGTTGTGAAAGATTTAAATGTGGGTATTGTAGTAGAAGGACCTAGAGATATAGATATTATTGAAAATATTTTATATCATAGTTATCCTGAATATAAGTTTAAAATAAAGTACTTTCAACCTGAGGGAGGTGGAGACACCTCTGAACGAGGATGTGGCTGGAAAGGTGTAAAAAAGATGGTGTGAAGAGATATCGAGGGAATATTCAGGACTTAATGAATACATGAATATTATTTCACCCAAACTAGATATGTTGATTCTTCAGATTGATGTTGATGTTGTTTATGAAGATGATATAACATCTGTAGATTTTCCTAAAAAAATATCACCACCTGAAAAAAGGTTCATTCAAGATGTGGATGATAGCGGGTATGATCGAATAAGGGTAGATCAAAAAATAAGTTTTTTGGAAGACTGTATATTTTATTGGGTAGATGGAAAATTTGAAGTTAATGAATATATACAATGTCTGCCGAGTGACAATATGGAAGCGTGGATATTATATGCATTTAACAAAGAAGTCTATCATAATCCTCCTGAGAGACATATTGAAAGATTATGCAAACCAGATAATATAATAGCCCAAAAATCAATATTTAATGAGATAAAGGTTCCAAGGAAAAATGGAAAATTAAAAAAGTCTGAGAGATTTTATCGAATACATTTAATACCTAAACTGCTTGAACATTGGTTTAGTGTTGTTGAAGTGTGTGATCAAGCTAGAAAGTTTGACAGTAAACTTAAAAAAGCAATTGAAGAAGGTTTTGAATAAATACGTTAGTTATTCTCAAAAAAGACGTCTTGAATGTAGAGAAGTTACATCCAAGGCGTTTTTTAATTCTAAAATATCAACTATAAATAACATTAACAAAGAAAGTTTTAATAAGAGGAGTTTTATAAATCATGGGTAATATACATAGAAATAGGCAAGACAGTTTGTCTTAGTATGTTAAAGAGAATAAGGGGAATATCAGTGAAAGGTAAGATTGTTGTAATTACAGGAGCTAATAGTGGAATCGGTAAGGAAACTGCAAAAGGTTTAGCTGAAATGGGAGCTACTGTTATTATGGCATGTAGAGATCTAGAGAAATCCACTAAAGTATATAATGAGAGTGAACTACCCGTCACCTCGCTTCGTTTAGAGGTGGGGGCTTCATCATAGCCTACAAATAATGTAGGTCTATGCGATCTCCACAAGCGTAACTTCGGGGTGAACTAACCCTAGATGGTCGTAAAATTGTAATTGGTGGTATTAGTCACCAATTGCATTTCACTATAGCGTTGATGGGAAGGCATAAAGAATATGACGATTATGAAATTGATGGAAGCACGTTTAAATGAAGCTGATAAAATTATAGACATTCATAAAAATGCCAGGATGATCGATGATAGGTATGCGATAACAAAAGCTGAAAAAGAAAAAGCTATTCAAAAATACTTCACAGAAGATGGAGAGCTATCTAAGTTTCCGAAAAAGGAAAAAGAAAAAATTATTGTGTTAATAAAGATCATGGAGAGTTTCGAGCATGGAGTTCAATATACTGAAAAAGATGTGAATGCTGTATTAGAGAAAAAATATAATGATTACGTGCTAATCAGAAGATATTTAATTGAGTATGGGTTTATTGATAGAAAGAGGGATGGGAGTTATTATTGGGCTGTTTTTTAGTATAGGAATTCATTAATCCTCCAGTGAAAACTGGAGGATTTTTTCTTGACAAAGTGAATCAGATTCATTATAATGAACTTAATTCATTTTAAATGAACCTGATTCATTTTCGAGAGGTGATAAAAAGATGCCAAAAATCATTAAAAACGTGGAACAAAAGATTCTAGATTCTGCTAATGAATTATTTCAAAGCAATGGATATGATGAAGTTGATATGAAGGAGATTTCTAAAAATGCTGGGATAGCTGTAGGAACTCTTTATAATTATTATCCTAATAAAAAGCAACTATTTTTAAGAGTGTTGGATTTAAACTGGGAAAAAACATTCACTAGTTTGGATGAAATAATGAATATGACTTTATCTCCAAAGGATAAATTGAGAAAATTACTTGAAAAATTATATTTTGATATGTCTGAAAGAGAAGTAATTATTCAAGAATTTTTTGAAGCAAATCCATCTGAGGCTAAAAGAAGAGTACCAAATGGAAAGAAGAATTGTAGAAGAGACAAAATAAGAGAAAATATAATAAGTAAAGTTGAAGGTTTAATTATCCAGATAAAAGAGAAGCATAGTTATCAAATTGCTAAAGATGTTGAAAAGAGGGTAGCTGGGACACTTGTTATGTCTGTGTTTGCAATGGTTGTTGAGTACCCAGAAGAAAATGAAAAGAATTTAAATTATATAAATTATATAATTGATCTTGTATGTAGATAAGAGGAGGAATAGTTATGAATGTAAGAGCAAAAAGAGCAAAGATGATGGGTGAGGAAAAAATACCAAAAGTTTTATTAAAACTTGCGTTTCCTGCTATAATTGGTATGATGATTAATGCGATATACAATATCGTCGATACAATGTTTGTAGGGATGCTGGGTAATACGAGCGCAATTGGTGCTGTTTCTGTAGCATTTCCAGTGTTTATGATTATTAGTTCAGTAGGTTTAGGATTTGGGATCGGTGCAGCATCATATATCTCCAGATTATTAGGAGAAAAAAACAAACTTCAAGCCGATAAGACTACTTCAACAGCATTTTTCACGAGTTTGGCATGTGGAATTTTATTTACTATTTTTGGGTTAAGTTTTACTGAACCAATTCTGAAAATGTTTGGTGCAACTGAAACGATTATGCCTTTTGCAATCACGTATTCAAAAGTAATAATTGGTGGTTCAATTTTAACAATGTTAAATATGACTATGAATAATATGATTAGAGCAGAAGGAAACGCACGTTATAGTATGATTGCAATCTCTATGGGAGCTATTATAAATATCTTTTTAGATCCAATTTTCATGTTTGCACTTAATATGGGTGTAAAGGGAGCAGCTATAGCAACAGTATTGTCGCAATTTATATCATTTGTGTTTTTACTTAAATATTTTGCTCTTGGAAAAAGTTATATTAGGTTATCTCCAAAACTTTTTACATTTTCAAAAGCAATATATTTGCAAATATTTAAAATTGGAATTCCAACGTTTGTAAGACAAGCTTTAGCAAGTATATCTATCGGGATGATAAATGTAGCAGCAATGCCCTATGGAGATGCTGCAGTAGCTTCAATGGGAGTTTCTTTAAGAATATTTTCATTAGGATCTTTTATAATATTTGGTTATTCACAAGGATTTCAACCTGTAGCAGGATATAATTATGGAGCCAAAAAATATGATCGCCTTTTTGAATCTATAAAGTTATCATTGAAATGGACGACAATATTCACTACTCTGGTTGCTATAGGATATATTGTATTTGCTGAAACTATCATATCAGCGTTTAGTACAGATCCTGAAGTGATTAGGATTGGAGCAAGGACACTTAGAGCGATAGCTTTGTTATTTCCTTTATTTGGCTTTCAAAATACCTATGCTACACTCTTTCAAGGGCTTGGGAAAGGTATTCCGGCATTTATTCTTTCTTTATCGAGACAGGGAATTTTTCTTATTCCAGCTATTGTGATTTTGCCAAAAATCTTTGAGTTAAATGGTGTTATCTTTAGTCAAACTGTGGCTGACTTTTTTACGATAATTGTTACAGTTATTTTGGCGATTAAGATAACTAGAAAAATAAAAACTGAGGAGAAAACCTTAAAAGATTTTTCCTTAGAAAAAAGTGCTATATAAGTACGAATTAATTGAAACTTAATGGGTTATCAAAGGATTTGTATTCCTCAATTTTCTAGGTTGAGGAATACGATTTTTTTAAAGAGGATTTACCATTATTTTATAGAAAATATATATCAAAGAGAGTATATTACATGTAAATCTTCATTTTGATCAGACGAATTTTCTATAAAAAAAGGAGGAAAGCTTTGATGTTAGTAAATAAAGAAAATATATCTGTAATGTTAAGAGAGCACAAAGAGTATTTTGAACAGGGCCAGCCCTTTGATATCACCTTTCGCCTGAAGCAATTAAAAAAATTGCATCAGGTGATTGGTGAAAATGAAAAACTTATCATGGATGCGCTTTATAAAGATTTAGGAAAATGCGAGTTTGAAGCCTATGCTTCCGAAGTGGGTTATTCATTAGATAGTATCAGGAATGTAATCAAAAACCTGAAATCATGGGCTAAGGTAAAAAAAGTCCCTACCCCTATTCATCAATTTGGAGCGAAAAGCTATATTTATCCTGAACCATATGGGACGGTTTTAATAGTTGGCCCGTATAATTATCCATTTCAGTTAGTAATAGAACCTTTAGTTGGTGCGATGGCTGCTGGAAACTGTGCAATTCTTAAACCATCAGAAAGTACTCCAAATGTAACAAATGCCATAAAAAAAATCATCTCAGAAAATTTTGATGAAAAATATATAAGGGTAGTAGAGGGTGAAAAAGAAGAAACATCAGCATTAATCAATGCACCATTTGACTATATCTTCTTCACAGGTAGTGTAGCAGTAGGTAAGATTGTTATGCAGGCCGCTGGGAAAAATCTTGTTCCTGTGACTTTAGAACTTGGTGGAAAAAGTCCTTGCATAGTAGATAAGACAACAAAAATTGATATTGCGGTTAAAAGAATACTTTGGGGCAAATTTATGAATGCTGGTCAGACCTGCGTGGCTCCAGATTATGTAGTAGTCCATAAAGATATCAAAGATAAATTTATCAATAAAATGATAGATACGATAATTAACTTTTATGGTGAAGATCCAATAAATAACACTGATTATGGTAGGATAATAAACCAAAGACATATGGAGAGATTGGTTCAGATAATTGAGAAAGATAAAAACAAGATCATTCATGGTGGAACTTTTAGCAAAGATGATTTTTTTATCTCTCCTACCTTTTTAGATAATATAGATTGGAAAGATGCTTCAATGCAAGAAGAAATCTTTGGTCCGATTTTACCGATTATGGAATATACAGATTTAAATCAAGTGATTAAAATGATAAATCAAAGACCAAAACCTTTAGCGTTGTACTTATTTAGCGAAGATAAAAATGTTGAACAAGAAGTATTAACAAAAGTTTCTTCAGGTGGAGGGTGTGTAAATGATACAATATCACATATCTCTTCCCCTCATTTACCGTTTGGAGGTGTAGGACACTCCGGGATTGGTTCATATCATGGTAAGGCAAGTTTTGATACTTTTTCTCATAAAAAAAGTGTTCTGAAAAAAACGACCTTATTTAATATTGATGTAGCTTTTCCCCCATATAAAAATAAAATAAAAGTTTTGAGAAAAATATTAAAATGATTTTAAACAAACAATATAGAAGACCTACTATTTGTAGGTCTTTTATATTGTTGTGTTAATTCTGCGAGTGCATAGCTTGTACGTTTTAAAAAAAAAATTTAAATGATCTATTGACATTTAAGTATTTAGGTATTATAATACTTAAATAGAAGGGAGGAAAAACATGTCAAGTATATTAAATATCTCTGAAATGGTCTCCTTAGCATTACATAGTATAGTAATTATTGCTGCCCAAAAAGAACAGTTAGTAAATGTAAAAAATATTGCTAAAAAAATTGGGGCTTCTGAAGCGCATTTGGCAAAAGTACTTCAACAACTTGTAAAGGGAGGCTATATTAAATCAGTTCGAGGACCTAAGGGGGGATTTACTTTAGCAAAATCACCTGAAGATATTACCTTGATGGATATTTACGAATTGCTAGAAGGGCCAATAGAAACTGAAGGATGTCCTATGAAGAGTGAAATTTGTGCTTTTAAATCTTGTATTCTTGGGGAAATTCCAAAAAAATTAAATCAAGAATTTATTGATTATATGACTAGTTTAAAAGTAAGTGATTTTTTAGATACTATTAAAAGAACTTAAAAAATAATTCTTGGAGGGATTTACATGAGTATGTTTTGTTTTCAATGTCAAGAAACTGCTAAAGGAACAGGTTGTACAGTAAGAGGTGTATGTGGGAAAACAGATGATATTGCTAATTCACAAGATCTGTTGATTTATGTATTAAAGGGAATTTCTGTTTATGCTATAAAAGCAGAAGAATTAGGTATTAAAAATGAAAAGGTAGATAAGTTTATCACGGAAGGTCTTTTCTCAACTATTACAAATGTAAACTTTGATAAAGAATATTTTATCGAAAAAGTAAAAGAAGGTTTAGCATTAAGAGATGAGATCAAAGAGCAGATTATAAGTGCGGGTGGAGAGATTAAAGAAGATCTTCATGATGCAGCTATTTGGTCTGAAAGTGATTTGGATGAAAAAGCTAAAACTGTTGGAGTATTAGCTACTGAAAATGAAGATGTTAGATCTTTGAGAGAACTAATTATGTATGGTTTGAAAGGTGTTGCAGCTTATGCTGATCATGCTGAAGTATTAGGATATACCAGTGAGGAAGTTTATAGTTTTACTAAAAAGGCTTTAGCTCAATTATTGGACGATAGCTTAACAGCAGATGATTTAGTTGCATTAACAATGGAAACTGGTAAATATGGTGTAGATATTATGGCATTGCTTGACAAAGCTAATACCTCTACATATGGAAATCCTGAGATTACTAAAGTAAATATTGGAGTAAAGAATAACCCAGGTATCCTTATCAGTGGTCATGATTTAAAAGATATGGAAGAATTATTAAAGCAAACAGAAGGAACTGGAGTAGATGTATATACTCATGGTGAAATGCTTCCAGCTAACTACTATCCAGCATTTAAGAAATATGATCATTTTGTAGGTAACTATGGTAATGCATGGTGGAAGCAGGATAAAGAGTTTGAAAGCTTTAATGGACCTATTTTTATGACAACAAACTGTTTAATACCACCTAAAGATTCTTATAAAGATAAAGTATATACAACAGGAGTAGTTGGATTCCCTGGAGTAAACCATATTTTAGATAGAGAAGATGGAAAAGAAAAAGACTTTTCTGCAATTATCGAACATGCAGAGAAATGTGCTGCACCAACTGAAATAGAAAAAGGTGAAATTGTTGGTGGTTTCGCACACAATCAAGTATTTGCTCTCGCTGACAAGATAGTAGATGCTGTTAAATCTGGAGCCATTAAAAAATTCTTTGTAATGGCTGGATGTGACGGAAGAATGAAGGGTAGAGATTATTATACAAACTTTGCAGAAAAATTGCCTAAGGATACAGTTATTTTAACTGCTGGTTGTGCAAAATTTAGATATAATAAGTTAGACTTAGGAGATATTGCTGGTATTCCAAGAGTATTAGATGCAGGACAATGTAATGACTCTTACTCATTGGCAGTAATTGCACTCAAACTTAAGGAAGTATTTGAGCTAGAAGATATTAACGAGTTGCCAATAGCTTATAATATCGCATGGTATGAGCAAAAAGCTGTTATCGTATTATTAGCTCTCCTATATCTAGGGGTTAAAAATATTCATTTAGGCCCAACATTACCTGCATTTTTATCACCAAATGTAGCTAATGTGTTGGTTGAAACATTTGGAATCGGTGGAATCACTAATGTTGAAGATGACATTGAAATGTTCCTTGCATAAGATATACACTTCTGTTAATAAAAAAGCTAATAGGACTAGATCCTATTAGTTTTTTTACATCTTTAACCCTACACGTAAAAATTAACTAATTTGTCAAAAATTTCTTTTAATTGTTTCTTTTCTTCACTGTATTCTTCTTTACTACTTTCATGAATTTCGATAAGTTTATCTTAATAAATATAGTTTGACGCTGTTAAGCTATTTTGGTTATACTATACATAAGAGTCAAGAAAAGTTACTAGATAACTAAAAGAAAGAGGGATTTACTATGGAAAATCGTTTGATTGAAGGAAAAACGATTCAAGAATGGAAGGATGCTTATCCTTTATTGAATGAAATTATTGCAACAGAAGAAGTATTCTGGTCAAATCCTAAATGTGTCTCATTCGATAAATCTATGAAAAAAATCTCTATAGGTGAAGAGAATGTTAAAGAAGCAGAAGCAAGATTAAAACGCTTTGCTTCGTACATTGCGAAGGTATTTCCTGAAACAAAAGAGATGGATGGAATTATCGAGTCACCTCTCGTAAAAATTCCTAATATGCAAAAAGAACTTGAGAAGTTGTTTAAGAAGAATATCTCAGGAGAATTATTGCTAAAATGTGATAGTCATCTTCCGATAGCAGGTTCTATTAAAGCTAGAGGAGGAATTTATGAGATATTAAAGTACACAGAAGATTTAGCCCTTAAGCAGCATATGATAACACTAGAAGATGATTATTCTATCATGGATAGTGACGAGTTTAGAAATTTTTTCTCTCAATATACAATTCAAGTAGGCTCAACCGGTAATCTGGGACTTAGTATTGGGATCATGAGTGCAAAGATTGGATTTAAGGTAGTAGTTCATATGTCGGCTGATGCAAAGCAATGGAAAAAAGATCTACTAAGAAGCAAGGGTGTAAATGTTGTTGAATATGATTCCGATTATAGTAAAGCAGTAGAAGAGGGTAGAAAACAATCTGATGCTGACCCAAAAAGTTATTTTGTAGATGATGAAAATTCAGTGAATCTTTTTATGGGATATGCAGTTGCAGCTTATAGATTGAAAAGACAGTTAGAAGAGATGAATGTAGTTGTAGATGAAGAACATCCGTTGTTCGTATATCTACCATGTGGTGTTGGTGGTGGGCCAGGTGGGGTAGCTTTTGGTTTGAAATTAATTTATAAAGATAATGTACATTGCTTCTTTGCAGAACCTACTCATTCACCATGTATGTTGATAGGGATGATGACTGGAAAACATGATAAAGTTTCTGTGCAGGATTTTGGTATTGATAATATCACAGAAGCAGATGGACTTGCTGTGGGTAGACCATCTGGGTTTGTAGGGAAGACTTTGCAAGACTTATTGAGTGGGATTTATACGGTAGAAGATGATAAGTTATATGTTTTATTGAGTAAGTTAATTGATTCTGAGAAGATTTATTTGGAGCCTTCTGCGCTGGCGGGAGTTGCTGGCCCGGTTGAAATATTTAAAAATGATGTAGGTCAAAGATATTTAGAAGAAAACAATTTAAAAGATAAGTTACAAAATATTATACATGTTTCCTGGGCTACTGGAGGAAGTCTAGTACCAAAGGAAGTAATGGAATCATACTATAAGAAAGGATTTGAATTAGCTAAATAATATAAATAAAATAAGGTCTGATTTAGCGTTTTTTACGCTTTTCATGCTGTTCTTTCTAAAGTGATATACTTTTTTAAAAACAAGCACAATAAAGCAACTATTTATTGACATATAATTATGAATATATTATACTATAGATGTTACGTTAACGTTAACGATAACGTTAACGTAATTGTTATATTACATATTTTACTAATATCAAAAAGCACAGGTCAAACAAAAACCGCCGATTCATCTCCATATATTTTGTCTCTAAGAGGTGGATGTTTTCGGTAGATAGAATAATTTTTTTTGTAAGGAGAGATTTATAATGAATAAAAATATTTTGGTAGTTGGCAGTATGAATATAGATCTGGTTGTTCAGACAGACCGATATCCAAAAAGCGGCGAGACTATCATTGGAAAAGATATCATCCAGATTCCTGGTGGAAAGGGAGCGAATCAGGCTGCAGCTGCGGGTAAATTGGGTGGTAATGTTGCTTTTATCGGCGCATGTGGAAAAGACAATTTTGGAGACAGGCTATTATCTAGTTTGGAAGATAGCGGTATAAATATAAGTAATACTTATCGACTGGACGATACAACAGGGATTGCTAATATTATAGTAGATGGAAGCGGAAGTAATAGGATTATTATTATACAGGGTGCAAATTTTCAGTTAACACCACCACTAATTGAAAAAGCATCTGAGCTGATTAAGAATGCAGATGTGGTTTTGCTTCAGTTAGAAATACCGCTTGAATCTGTAAAATTCACCATTGAATTAGCTAAAAAATATCAAACCAAGGTTATTCTTGATCCAGCCCCAGCTCAAAAGTTACCTGAAGAGATATTCAAGAAAATAGATTACTTACTTCCTAACGAAGGCGAGTTAGATTTATTGTTAGAAGGATATAATTTAAAAAATGAAGAGAAAAAAATAGAACAGCTTTTAGATTGGGGAACAGGTTCTGTTTTGTTAACTAAAGGTGAGAAAGGGATTACATTATATAAAAAGGATTATGTAAAAAGTTATGCTGCAATAGATGTGGAGGTTGTTGATACAACAGCGGCAGGTGATGCTTTTGCTGGAGCATTTGCTTACGGATTGGTACAAGGTTGGACTGAAGATCAAGCAATCGATTTTGCAATAAAGGTTTCAGCCCTATCTGTTACAAAATTAGGAGCTCAGAGTTCCTTACCTACAATGGGTGAGGTAAAAGAATTCTATAAATGAGTACTGCATAGAAGGGAGGAATATCTTACATCAGGTGGAAATAGTTTTTTGTAAATTTTAGTAAAAATAAAAAGGGGGAATTATTAATGAAACGTTTTTCAACTTATCTAGTTTTAATGTTGATTTTGTTAATTGGTCTTTCTACTTCAATTAATGCAGCAAGCAATCGGGTAGCTTATATTATTAATGGAGGTTTAGGTGATCAATCCTTCTATGATTCAGGACAAAGTGGTATCGATAAGATTAAAGAAGAATATGGTGTAAAGACTACTACTATTGAATGTAACTTTGATCCAGCGAAATACCAGCAAGCATTACAATCGGCTATTCAATGGAATGCTGATGTAATTTATGTTATTTCTTATGGCTTTGAAGATTTACTTAAACAATATGCTGATATGTATCCGAATAAAAAATTTATAAATATTGATACGGTTGTTCAAAACAGTAGAAATACTATTACTAGTGTGGACTTTATTGAAGAAGAAGGCGCCTTTATGGCTGGAGTAGTTGCTGCATTGGTAACAAATGATACTTCATTAAAAGGGGTTAACTCTAATAAGGTGATTGGTGCAGTAGGTGGAGATGAAGATCCTGTTATAAGTGCTTTCATCTATGGATATGAGCAGGGAGCTCATTATATTGATCCTGAAATTAAGGTTGAAACTATCTATGCTGGAACCTGGACAGATCCAGTTAAGGGTAAACAAGCAGCTAAACAGCTTTATTCTAAAAAAGCTGATATTGTATTCCAAATTGCTTCTCTAACAGGTGCTGGTGTTCTTGAAGCAGCAAAGGAAGAAGGGAAATATGCTATCGGTGTTGACTCTAATCAGAACCCTCTTCAACCTGGACATGTTGTTACCTCTGACCTGAAAAATGTAGGCAAAGCTATTTATGATGTCTATCAAACTATAGCTAATAATACCTTTAAGGCTGGTGAGGTTTTAGAGTATGGTTTGGCCAATGAAGGAGTTGGTCTGGCTATTGATAAGTACACAAAAGAAATTTTACCTGAATCTTCATTAAATAAAGTATACGAGGTTCAAGAGAAGATAATAAATGGAACCATTATAGTTAAGAGATATTAATTTAAAATAATTACAGGGAGGGAAGGTATCTTTCCTCCCTGTTTTTTTCCAAAAGCGTAAATTATTCTAGATAGTGAGGTGAAAGAGTTGCAACGAAATGAATTAATAAATATAGAATCACTAGTAAAAATATATCCACCATCTACCCTGGCTGTTGATGGGGTTAGTTTAACTATTAAAAAAGGTGAAATTCATTCCATAATAGGAGAGAACGGAGCAGGAAAATCTACTTTGATGAAGATATTATATGGTTTAGTTCCATATAATAGTGGGGATATTTTTTTTCAGGGAGAAAAAATTAGTTTTAATTCACCTAAAGAGGCTGTTAAAGCAGGGATTGGTATGGTGCATCAGGAGTTTATGCTCATATCTTCTTATACTGTTTTTGAAAATGTAATTCTTGGCGTGGAATCAATTGGTAGATTTGGTATTCTGCAAGAGAAAAAGGCTAGAAAAAAAGTTGAGTCATTAATAAAAGAATATAATTTGAATTTAAATAGTGATGCAACTATAGAAGATATTTCTGTTGCTGCCAGACAAAAAGTTGAGATATTAAAACTTTTATATAAGGATGTTGATGTATTAATATTGGATGAACCAACTGCTGTTCTCACACCTCAGGAGATTGAGGAACTATTTGTTAGGTTAAAAAAGCTTAAAGCAGGGGGTAAGACAATTATCTTTATCAGTCACAAATTAACAGAAGTATTAGATTTGTCTGATACTATTACCGTAATGAGGAAAGGAAAGAAAATTACCACTCTAGAAAATCACAACTTAACAAAAAGCCAACTGGCTAAAGCAATGGTTGGACGGGAAGTTGTATTTTCTGTAAAAAAAGACGAAGCCAGTCCAGGTAAAAATGTTTTAGAGGTTAAAAATTTAAGTTATCAAGATGAGATTGGATATAAGTTAAAAGAACTTGATTTAAATGTTAAAAAGGGTGAAATTGTTGGAATAGCTGGTGTAGAGGGTAATGGACAATTTGAACTTGTACACTGTATAACAGGGCTCATTAGCGACTATCAGGGCGAAATATGGGTTGCTGGTCAAAATATTAATGGTACGAGTATTTTGGAGAGACGAAAGCTGATGGCATATGTTTCCCAGGATAGAAAAGACATGGGTAGTGCTCAAAAATTAAATTTGGTTAATAATTCAATCATGAGTCATCATCGTATCAATCCTAGACTTAGTGGAAGTTGGCGTCCTTTTTTAAGTAATAAGGCCAGTAACAGGTTGGCTGAAAATATTATAAATAAATATCAGGTAGTTGCTCCAAGTATAAATTCTGAAATTTCTTCTCTATCTGGTGGAAACCAACAACGTTTGATTGTGGGAAGAGAGTTTACACTTGATACAGACCTTATACTCTTAGATCAACCTACTAGGGGAGTTGATGTTGGTTCTATTGAATTTATTCAAGAAGAAATAATCCGGAAAAGAGATAGCGGTGTAGGTATTTTATTAATCTCTGCTGATTTGGATGAATTATTTAGCTTATCTGACCGCCTGCTTATACTATATCAAGGTATGTTTGTTGCTGAAACAAATCCCAAAAATGTCGCCAAGGAAGAAGTTGGTGAGTATATGTTGGGAGCGAAGGGAGTGATAAAACAGTGAAGAAGCAGCTGACTACAGGTATGATTGGTATTATTGTTTCCTTTATTGTAGGTATTATTATTATGGCTTTGCAGGGTTATAATCCTTTTTTAAGTTATTTTCAATTATTTAATTATAGTCTTTTCTCCAAGTTTGCTCTTTTTACAACTTTAAATAAGGCTGCTCCATTAATTTTAACTGGTTTATCGGCAGCTATTGCTTTTGGAAGTGGACTTGTAAATTTAGGTCAACCAGGCCAGTTTTTAATCGGTGCAATGAGTGTTACTGTAGCAGGTCTATATATTGATCTTCCTGCGCCAATTATGATCCCTTTATTGATTTTAATTGCATTGATTGCAGGTGCATTATATGCCGGGATTGCTGCATTTTTAAAGATAAGATTTAAGATGGATGAGTTTATAACGACTTTGATGCTTAACTTTCTGGCCCAGTTCTTTACTCTTTATCTTATTTCAAAACCTTTATTGGATAAGAAGATGTTTTCGCCTATGACGCCGATGATTAATAAAGGAGGGTGGTTTCCCCAATTTTCAGGTTTAAATTCTTCTTTTTTCTTAGCTGTAATTGGACTAATTGTTATGTATATCATCTGGCAATATACTAAAGTAGGTTACGAATGGAATATTATGGGCCAAAATTCCCTTTTTGCTAAAGTGGGTGGCTGTGATAATGATAAGAATTTTCTCAGGGTTATGTTAATTAGTGGTGCTCTAGCAGGACTCGCTGGAGCTACGATGGTATTAGGAGGTATGCAGCATAGATTTGTTAAAGGGATAGGAGCAAGCTATGCCTGGGATGGAGTTATGATAGCGATTGTTGCTAATAATGGTATTTTAGGCACAGGGTTATATGCGTTATTTTTTGCTATGTTACAAACAGGTGCAATGGGTATGGAATTAGAGACAGCAGTACCTTCAGAGTTTGTACTCGTATTACAAGCATTTACGGTTTTATTTGTTGTTGCTAGTAGAGAATCAGCTCATATTCTATTTAACAAAATATCTGTTTTTATTAAGCTCCGTGGGGTAAAAAAAGGGAGGGAAAATGATGGAGTTAGTAATTGAGCTACTACGTTCAACAATTCTGGCCGCTACACCTGTATTATTAGCTAGCCTCGGAGGAACATATACCTTTTATTCTAATGTTTTTAATATCGCTATGGAGGGTATGATGTTGATAGGTGCCTTTATGGCTGTGTTAGGGAGCTTTCTATTCAATTCCTGGAGTATGGGGCTTTTATTTGGTCTAGCTGGAGGACTGTTAGCGGCAATTATTTTTATTATATTTGCAGTTTATTTAAAGACTGATGAGTTTGTTACCGGAATTGCAATTAATATGTTGGCTTTAGGAGGGACAACGTATTTATTAAGACAAATTTTTCATGTCAAAGGTGCTTTTATATCTTCTAAAATCGTACCCATTCCATCATGGAATATTCCAATCCTAAATAATATACCTGTAATTGGTAAAATATTTAGCGGGTACCCCTTTATAGTTTATATTGCAATCTTAATTGCTTTTTTAGTACAGTTTCATATTTATAAAACTAGATTTGGCCTACGTCTAAGGGCAACAGGTGAAGACGATAATACTGTAGATTCTGTGGGAGTTAGTTCCAATAAAATAAAAAGTATCTCCATTCTCCTCTCAGGTTTATTATGCGGTTTTGCCGGGGTATTTCTTTCTCTTGGCTATGTTACCCTTTTTGCTGAAAATATGTCAAATGGCAGAGGTTGGATCGCTCTGTCAGTAATTATACTTACCCAAGGTAAACCTTTGGGATTACTATTGATGGCTATCCTATTTGGATTTTTTGAGGGGTTAGGGCTGACTCTTCAGGGTACAGTAATTCCATCACAATTTACGCAAATGGTTCCTTACCTAGCAACACTAGGAGCACTTTATTTTTATTCTAGAGAAAAGAAGGTTGTGAAAGAAACAGTAGATCTAGAAATTATCAAGGTATAGGATGTAATATAATCATAATATATAAAAAAAGGAGTGGGTTAAGTGAATGTCTGGCAATATGAATATGAAAAAAGAAGAAAGGCTTATCCTGTAGATTTTAATGAAGATCCAAGTGAATGGGAGCATTATAATCATATAGTTGATGATAGAAACAATCAACTAAGCATGTTATGGAATAGTAAGGTTCCTGGTTCAAGGGCTCCTGAATGTCTTCACCTTGAAATGGCTCAAGCCTGGTATAATCGGGGCTATGATGTTTCAGAAGCTGAAGAATTCGTAGAAGAGGGACTTAAAGTTTTGGAGAAAGGTGATTTTCGTAGTTTAGAAGTTATATCTGCTCAGCTTAGAAAAGCCCTGCGTGAAGCCCTTAAAGATCCTGAACATATATACTGGAAGTTTGAAAACCCCAGTAGCTGGGAAGATATAAAGAAATCCTTTAAAATTAAACCAGAAGAGATCTCTGCTCTTAATCTCGACCAGGATGAAATATTAGCCCGGCTAAAAGGGGGCTGGTTAGGTCAGATTGCTGGTGGTTCTTATGGAACAGCTCTCGAAGGATATACAGGTTCTGTTCTTAGAGAGGTATATGGAGATAAATTAAACTATTATGTACGTGAGCCAGAGACATATAATGACGATGTTACTTTTCAGTTAGCCTTTTTAAAAGCATTAGAGGAGGAAGACCAACAGCTGAGTTCAATGCATATTGCTAATAAATGGTTAGAATTGATCCCCTTTGGCTGGACAGCAGAATATATAGCTCTGGAAAATCTGCGTCAAGGGATTTATCCTCCTGAGTCTGGTAGTTTTAATAACTTTTTCTCTGAATGGATTGGGGCACAAATGAGAGGCATGGTTTGTGGATTTGTTGCACCTGGAGATCCACTGAAAGCAGCTCATTATGCCTATCTTGATGGAATAGTCTCTCATGAAAAGAATGGTATTTATGGTGAGATCCATAGTGCTGTGTTAACTTCATTGGCTTTTCTCTATGATGATACAAAAGTTATTCTAGAAAAATCTCGCCAGTTTATTCCTGAAAATAGCCAGTTTGCTTATTATTTTGACCTTGCTTTCTCAGCTGCTCAAAAATATGATGATCATCTTTCAGCCTGGGCCAGTTTAGAAGATGAACTCAAAACATTTAACTGGATCCATACTTATCCTAATATGGTGGCGGTAGTTCTTTCACTCAGTTATTGTGAAAATAATTTTGATAAGGCTATGCGTATTTTAGCAGATTGTGGAATGGATGTAGACTGTAATGCTGGAGAAGTAGGTTCCATAATTGGGGCTATGAATCCAGAATTAATAGGCAAAAAATGGACAGATCCTTTTGAGGATATATTGAGAACCTATGTTCCAGGTTATGAAGAGGTTAAAATCAGCGAGCTAGCTAAGTTAACATTTGATTTGGTTGTTAAATAAGATAATTTCCATACTTAAGATGACTTTATCTTTTGAGATAAGACCCCACTTCTATAAGTGGGGGGAATTGTTCTTAATCTTCAGTGGGGGAGAATCCCCCACTGAAGCCACAATGTTCAGCTTTAGCTGGACGAGTTCACTGAAGTATGGAATAATAATCCTCGGTTAAAAAGGAGGATATGATGTTAGATGTCTATAACAATTAAAGATATTGCTCGGATAGCAAAAGTTTCAATTACAACTGTATCCAGAGTAATAAACAATAAGCCTGATGTGAGTGCTGATACAAGAGAAAAAATTCATAAAATAATAAATGATTATGGCTATAACCCCAATGGTATCGCTAGGGGTCTGGTATTAAGGAAAACTTACACAATTGGTTTAATAATTCCAGATATTAGTAATCCGTTTTTTCCAGATATGGCGAAGGGTGTTGAAAAGTATTCTCGAGATAAAGGATATTCAGTAATTTTCTGTAACACTAATAATGATAAAGATGAAGAAAGTAAAGCAATTGAATTATTAAATGCTAAACAGGTTGATGGGCTATTAGTATCTCTTTCAATTAAAAACAAAATCGAGCTAAAAAAATTGGAAGAAATAAATTTTCCAGTGGTACAGATTGATAGGAGTATCCCGGGTGTTTCCTATCCTATGGTTTTGATAGATAATTTATTATCTGCCTATACTGCCACTAATCATTTAATTAAGTTAAACCATCTTAAAATAGCTCACATTACCGGTGATTTAGGAACTAAGAGCGGGCAGGATCGCCTGAAAGGTTTTAAAAAAGCACTAAATGATGGAGGGGTTGAGCTGGAATCTGAGTGGATAATAGAGGGAGATTACAGTAAAAAGAGTGGATATGTCCAGATGAAAAAACTGTTAATACATAAGAAGAGACCGACAGCTATTTTTGTTGCTAATGACTTAATGGCAGTAGGTGCCTATGAAGCAATGTTTGATATGGGACTCAAAATACCAGAGGATATATCTATTATTGGTCATGATGACATAGAACTGACCTCGTTCATTCGACCTACCCTGACAACTATGTCTCAACCGAAATATAGTATTGGTCAAACAGCTGCTGAAATGCTAATAACTAATATTGAAAATAATAGTTTTGATAACAATAATGATATAATACTTCAAACAGAACTTATTACACGCAACTCTACAAGAAAATTGTGAGAGCAGTTATAAAATATTTTGCATCTTAATGAATTTAGATTACCTAGACTTAAATTTCTATCTGGCATCTGTATTCAACAGGTGTCAGATTTATTAGTTTTGCTGAAAAAGTCCAGTATTGTACCTGTAGATATATCTATTTATCTTTACATTTGATCAATTATATTAAATTAATCTTTTTTTAAAAATCAGAAAAGTGAGACGAATTAGTGTTGACAAAATTTAGGTTATGGGTTAAACTATAAATAAGAGATACAAAAATTTTGGTTTCAATTTTGCCATCGATGGCAAAATTGAAGATGATTAAGAATGTATTTTTACAGGGAGGGAGGAATAAAAGCGTAAAAAGATTCTTGCTAAATTATTTTATTGGAGATCAGAAAATTGCCATCGATGGCAAAATTAAAAAGGAGTGATTTCTGTGAAAAAAAGTATGATTTTTTGTTTATTAATTAGTTTATTTATACTTTGTACAATCCCTTCCTTTGCAAAAGAAGTAGTTTTAAACTATTATTCTCATGCTGTTGAAAATGGAACTAGAACTGAGATAATCGAAGAATTTGAAAAGACTCATCCTGGTATTAAAGTAAATTTGGTTGAATTACCTATGAATACAAGTAAAAAACTTCAAACTTTATCAACAATTTTTCAAGCTCAAGATAGTTCAATTGATATTTTCGATGCTGATGTAATTTGGCCACCAATTTTTGCTTCAGCAGGTTGGGTAGAGCCATTAGATAATTATTTTACAGCAGAAGAACGTGCTGAATTTTTAGATGGGCCAATCTTAGCCAATACATATATGAACAAAATTTGGGGAGTTCCTTACAGAACAGATGCAGGAATCCTCTATTATAGAACTGATCTATTAGAAAAATACAATCGTTCCATTCCTAACACTTGGAATGAATTAGTTGAGACTTCTCTTTATATTATGGAACAAGAAGCTGACATGAAAGGTATTGCAGGTTCCTGGGCTCAGTATGAAGGACTTGTATGTAATGCTTTAGAAATTTTCTGGAGTTATGGCGCGAAAGTTTTAGATGAAGAAGGTAATGTTGTTCTAAATAGTCCAGAGGCTGTTGAAGCTTTGCAGTTAATGGTTGATATGGTGAACAAAGATAAGATTACTCCAGATGGAATTATTAACTTCTTCAGTGGAGATGCTAGAGCACAATTTTTTGCTGGAAAACTGATCTTCATGAGAGACTGGCCAAGTGGTTGGAGAAAATCACAGGATCCAGAGCAGTCTAAGGTTGTTGGCAAAGTTGGAATGACTCCATTACCAACAGGTATAGAAGGTGGCAGAAGTTATTCCACTTTAGGTGGATGGCAGATCATGGTATCTAACTTCTCGAAACATAAGAAAGAGGCAGCTGAATTTGCAAAATTCCGGGCCAGCTATGAAGCTCAAAAGATTGCAGCTATAGGTCTTACTCATCTTCCTTCAAGAAAAGCCGTTTACGCAGATGCAGAAGTTCTTGCAGTGAATCCTTACTACAAAGACATGTATAATGTATTCCTAAATGCATATCCAAGACCAAAGACACCTTTCTATGCAGAGGTTTCTAGCGTACTACAGGTAGAGATTCAGAAAGCGTTAACTCTTAAAAAGACAGCAGAAGAAGCGATTAAAGATGCTACTAAGCAAATTGAGGAGATATTGAATTATTAATTAATAACTTTCGCAGTTGAGTTGGTATCTTTGTTTGATGGCATATACATGAAAAATGTTCCTTCAAAAGTCAAACAAATGATAAATTTCAGCTGCGAAAGTATATTTATTAAGTAACAAATCTTTTAGGTATGACTAATTTATGAAAGGAGATGAGGGAGTGAGTGTTGCAAAATCTAAGGATCGGATGGGTTATATTTTTTTGATTCCATCGGTGATTTTAATTATTGGATTAATATTTTATCCTGTTTTTAACACTCTTTATTTAAGTTTATTTAAATATCGAATTCAAACTTTAGCATTGGGTAAAAAGTTTATTGGTTTTGCTAATTTTACACGATTATTTAGTGACGAAACATTTTATAACTCCTTAAAATTCACTTTAATTTTTACCTTCGCTGCTGTGATAATTGAAACGATTTTAGGAATTTGTTTTGCCTTGATTATGAAAAAAAAGATTCCGGGGCAGGGAATTATTCGTACATCCATACTAATCCCTTGGGCTATTCCTACAATTATTTCAGGTCTAATGTGGAAATTTATGTACACTGATCAGATAGGTATTATTAATTTTATACTTCAAAAACTTCATTTAATCCAGGGGGCAATTCCGTGGTTATTGAGAGGAGATATGGCAATTATAGCCACAATTATTGCAGATGTGTGGAAAACGACTCCATATATGTCTCTTTTGATTCTCTCAGGTTTGCAAACAATTCCCAAGCATTTATATGAAGCAGCGGAAATTGATGGAGCAAGCAAATGGAAAACATTTATTCATATTACTCTACCTTTAATAAAACCTGTTCTTTCAGTGGCGATTTTATTTAGAGTTCTTGCTACATTTAGAATATATGATTTGATAGCTGTGTTAACAAATGGCGGGCCAGCGAACTCAACCCAAAGCTTATCCATGTACACAATTAAAACTTACTTTTCATATGGAAATCTAGGCTATGGGGCAACTCTTGCAGTTGTGACTTTCATAATTTCCCTTGTGATAAGCTTATTATTCCTTGATGCAATAAAATCTAAAATACAAAGGTAGGTGAGGAAGATGGTAAGATCAAAAAGATTACAAAATATATTTTATGGTTTGTTCTTTATTTTCTTTATAGGGATGATAGTTTTTCCGTTTATATGGCAGTTTTTAAATTCATTTAAGACACAGGCTGATCTTTTCAGCATTCCTCCAATTATTTTTCCTACTAAGTGGACTTTACAAAATTATATCGATGCCTTTACTCGTCAACCATTCTTGCTCTACATTAAGAATAGTTTTGTGATTGCATTGGGTTCTACAGTTTTATCAATCTTTGCAGGTAGCCTTGCTGCCTATTCGATATCAAGGACTAATATCAAGTTTAAGAAAACCTATTTATTATTGTTATTGAGTATCACATTATTACCACCGATCACAATAATCAACCCAGTTTATCTGATAATGAGAAAGTTACATTTATTGAACACATATTGGGGTTTAACGATTGTCAATACAACTATTGGATTGCCGATGGCTGTTTGGTTTTTAGCAACTTTCTTTGAATCCATCCCTAATCAGCTAGAGGAAAGTGCAATGATAGATGGTGCAACAATTTTCCAAAGTTTTTATAAGATTGTCCTACCATTAGTAGCACCTGGGATTTTTACAGTAAGCATACTTGTATTTATTGCGGCATGGAATCAATATTTATTTGCATTAGTTTTAAATCCTTTAAGAATACGGAGGACTGTTACTGTTGGTCTGACATTATATCAAACAGATTATGCAATTCCTTGGGGGACGATGAGTGCTGCATCAATTATCGTAACTGTTCCATTGCTTATATTAGTATTAATTCTTCAAAGAAGGATTATTTCTGGCTTAATGGAAGGAGGGGTTAAGGGATAAAATCCCTGATGGTTATGGTTATATATCAATATTATTTAGATTCAAAATATATTTCAAAATTAAAGAAGATCATTCATGATGTGAATTTAGAAGAGGTTCTAAGTGAAGTTGTGGAGGAAGCAAATGGGCTGATAGATTTAGTACGACTAGCAGATATTCTGTTGTTAGAGCCATATTTTTTAATTCGAAAACTTAAACTTGTAGGCCTACCATTGATAGAATCCGTTTTGAAAGATCAAAGAAAAAATTTAGTAAACGAAGAATATCTGGCGGGTGGTTTTCTACGATCAGAATTGAAAAATAATAAATGGTTTTATCGGTTTCATTTTAAAGATATATTTGTAGATGGCGCTCATAAGAGATTGAAGATAAAAGATGATAAAGTTAAAGAATATCTTGAGAAAAAAATAATAGATATTCAGCAGTATGAGATGTATTGTTTGAGGTTGGAAGAATACTTTCAGGATTTTGAAAACTTAAGTCAGATGATTGACCGGGAAATATATTTGGATATATTAAAGATTCGAAGAGAGATATTCAAAGAATTGTTTGATTATGAAGAGGAATATATAAAACAGCAATGGGAGAAGATGGAGTATAATTTTTCAGATTCTCTTTTTGATGAAATGAATAAAGAAAAATGGTCTTTGATCTTAGAAAATGTTTTATATTCTGATCTTATGATAGATCAAAGTAAGGAAAATAGGAAATTTGTTATTGATGATAGAGATATTTTTTATGAGAATATTGTTCAAATTCCAGGAAAAATAGCTTTTTTCCCTGGAAAAAGAGAAGAACTATTTTTGGATTTAAAGATGACTCAAGGTATTTTATCTAGTTGGGAGAAAATCGCCAACAAAAGAGGGATTGATTTTGCAGAATACAAAATTTATATTATAGTTCCAGAAGAAAGGATTGATGGAGAAAGCAATTATGCTGATCTTATTAATCTGTTAAAGTTTCCAGCATTTAAGAGATTAAGGAGATATGATCAAGAAGGTCAATTAGAAATTATCTCTTATCCAGGAACGATTTATGAGTTTGATCTGAAAAAAATCTCAGAATCTTTAAAGCGGATTTTTGAAGAGGTATTGAATTATCAGGCTTTTGTAGTTTTAAAGGGAGAAGATTATATAGCTCCTTTTGAAAATGTTCATTTTGGAAAATATCATTTGGCATTGGCTCAAAATATCCAGACTCAGCGTTATTCAAACCTTTATCAAGTAGAAAGGGAAAATGAAATCCCTGGTTATTTTGCGTATATTCCCTCTGGAGTAAGGGTAGGGTTTCAAACACAAGGAATAGAAAGAGTGCGTCAAACATTATATCATTTCTGGAAAACCTATCGAAAGATAAAAGAAGATCATGTATCAGGAAAATCATTTAAACCATGGTCAGAGATTAAAAATGAGTTGGAAGAAAAAAAGATAACTTTAACTGAGTCCTTTTATCCAGAGTTATTATTGAATCCTTACTCTAAAACATTTGATGCTTATTTAAAGAAAAAAAATCATGAGTGGGTTGAACAGTTTATTTCAACACACAGACGTGCAAAATCTAGTAAAAATGTTACTTTTCAAGAAATACATAAAGCACGAGAAAAAATGTTAGAACAAATCACTTTAGATCGATTGAAAACTTTTCCTAACGGAAAATTTATTCAAGATTTTTTTTCATTTGAAAAGAAAGCTTTTAAAGAATTTGAGGTAGGTAAAGAAAGTAATGGAGTTTTAGTGAGAGGAGTTTCTTTTGGTTCTGGAGTAAAAATCAAGACTGTTTTTGCAGATTCCTTTAATAAAAGTTCTATTTTTCCCCGAAATTATTCTGATATATTAAAAAAGCATAGACCAATTTTTGTATTTAATCTGTTATATTTTTTTACTAATAGATTAAAAGCAGATTATAACATAGCTAGAAGCCATCGACTTGATGAAAAAATTCAACTTAGCAACTTTTATGTTGGATATAGAGGCTTTAGGGATCAGACAGGAACATGGCATGAAAAATTTCCATTGTATAATAAAGGTTTTGTTGGAATGACTAAAAAAGGTGAGATTTTATTTGGTAAAAGAGAGTTAAAGGGAGGAAAAATCTTTTTAAATGATTTATTAATTTCATGGAAAAAAGAAGATGTCAATCCTATAGTACCTGATTCTGATAAAGATGTTTATCTATATACTCCATTATACCGAAATGAACAAATACGAGAGTTAGAAAATAAAGAGATTGAAACAGGGAATGAATGGTGTGATTTTGAACATAGGGTAGGATGTAATCGCTATAATTTAGTTATAGTTGATCATCAGCTTATATGTATTAAAAAAGGTGATGTTCTTCTTTCCTGCATAGGTATAGTGGTTTCACTTAATAAAACTATGTTTGAGAAAATGAGCAAACATTTAAATTTGTTTAAGGGTAATGATGATTATTATTATCTAAACGATCAATTAGAGATAAAGATTGATCTTGATCCTCCTGAAAACCTAAAGGAACAATGGAATGATCTGGAGTGGATAGCAGGTGGAGGTACGCTTTTAATTGAAAATGGCAACAATATGGTATATAATAGAAAAATGCAGATTGAGAATTTTAAAGAAGAGGGATGGTTTCATCCATTATCGAAAAAGACTCAAGAGACCCAGGTTCAGGATTGGGTAAGAGGTCCAAGGATGGTAATAGGAGAAACTTTTGACAAACAAATTTTTATAATTTCTTTTGCTGGAAGGACACAGGGGAGCAAGGGGTGTCGTTTTGACGAAATGGTATATATTTTGGAAGAATCTTTTGGTAAAGGAAATTTGAAATGGGTATTAAATCTTGATGGTGGTGCCTCTGCTGGATTTGGTATATATGATGAGGGGGAGTATTTTGAGATAACTTATTTTGCTTCTTCTGATCAAACATCTGCTGGAATGGTTCGTCCAATTAATTCTACGGGGCTTATTCAATTAAATCAATAGGTGGTAAATTATATGTTAAAAAATAAGATTACAATTAAAGAAGTTGCGCAAATGTCTGGAGTTTCACCGAGAACAGTTTCCCGGGTAATAAATAATCTTCCAAGTGTTCATCCAGAAACCAGAAAAAAGGTTCAACAAATTCTTAATGAAACAGGATTTGAAACAAATATCTTCGCAAAAAATTTGCGTAAGAGAGAAATGAAGAATATTCTTGTAATCATTGAAAAACAAAAAGGACTTTATCTTGGTCAATGGTACACTAATTTAAAAGAGGAAATAATTAATAATGCAACTCCTCATAAATTTTATGTAATTTCGATGGAATATGACTATAAGGATGATTTCGAAGAATTTTATGGAGCAAAGTTATTAAAAACAGGTTTTGCGGATGGTGTAATCTTATTTAATACCAGAATTAATGATAAAAAGATTAAGGCATTAAAAAAAATGAATGTTCCCTTTGTTTTACTAGGAAAAGACTATCAAGATATAAGAACTCCGTTCGTAGATATAGATAATGAAGATGGTGCATATATAGCCACAAAGTATCTCATCGAAAAAGGATTATCAGATATTGTTTTGATGGTGGGTAATACTGAGTATACAGTAAATTATGAGCGGATTAATGGTTTTAAGAGGGCTTTTGAAGAGAAAGGAATATCAATTGATCTAAATTCAAGAGTTATTGAAAATATAAAATCATTCAAAGATACATATCAGATTGCTAAAGATTTCGTGCAACAAGGTCGCTTGCCAGAAGCTATGTTTATATCTGGAGATGAGAAAGCTATAGGAGCAATAAAAGCTTTGGGGGAAGAAGGGATTCGAATACCTGAAGAAGTTTCGATAGTAGGTTTTGATAATATTCCGATTTCTGCTTATTTTAACCCTTCCCTCTCTACAGTTGAACAGCCTGCTAAAGAGATTGCAGAGAAAGCTTTTAAAATTCTCTATTCGCTTATTTCTGAAGATGATAGTCCGAAACAGGCTTTAATTAGTCCAAAATTGATTATTCGTGATACTACCTTATAGAAAAGGAGTGGCTAAATTGAAAATTTCAATTATAATCAATATTTATATAGACCCATTTGGGAAAGAAAATAAAATTTTTGATCATCCTACATCATTAAAAAACTTTGAAACAGAAAACACTTTTGAAGAGACTTTAGAAAGTATTAATAATCTAAGAATTGAAGATGATGATAAAATAGAATTATGCATTTTCGCTATAGCAGAGGATGGAACACAGAAATTTGATCAAGAGATTAGAACAAAGGTAGAGGAAACTCTACAGAAAAGTAGATTTCCTGGGTATCTATTTACAAATACAGATATACATAACTTTAGTGAGACTTATGATAGTGAGCTTTTTTCAGTTCAGGGATATCCTGAGATTAGAAACTTAGGATTTATTTTTCCGTTTATTTCAGGCAATGACTATTTTATTCAGATTGATGATGATGAGATTGTTCGGCCAGACTATATTATAAAGATGAAAGAAATTTTCCATGATAATCCGGATGTTTATGCTTTAACTGCACCTTATGAGAAGAATGGCACGATTTATATCAAAACAGAAGATCAATTGAAAAGTTGGGCCAAATACTCTTCAATGAATAAAGATATGATTGCTATGACTGAAGACGAGGGAATTACACCAACTATGTTTGGTTTTGGAGGCAATATGGTGCTTCGTAAAGAATTTGTGAGCCAAGTCTGTTATCCTCCTAAAGTTCCAAGAGGTGAGGATTTTTCATTAATTCTAGCTAGTAAAGTAATTCAGAAAAATGGATATCCAGAGATCGGAATTGAAAAGGATTCTAAAGTATTGAGTTTTTATTTTACTCCTTCTAAAGAGATGACTATTGATCATAGACCTCCTTATGAGGCTAAGGCCAATTTCTTACACTATATAGAGAAGAATTTAAAGCGGTTTATTATGGAATGGAATTTTTTCAAGAATCAAGAGGATTATTCAATAGAAGAACTTAAAAATGATTCTAATTATATGACAGAAATGATTGGGTTTGATGATTTTAAAGATAAAATTATTGAGATTACAGATGAATTAGAGAAAGAAATGGATTTCAGCAAAGAAGAAGTGTATAAATTGAGGAGTGAATTATTAGAATTTGTGGAAGAATGGGCGGGTAGAGATAGGTTTGCTGAGTATAAAAGTTTTCAGTTGAAATATAGAAACTTTTTACGAAACTACTCGGAGAATGAGGAGATTAAAAAAATGATTGAAATAAATAGATATAGTGGTTAAAGAGATATAAAAAACTATATGACATAAATAAAAAAAGAATCTTCGGAATCAGAAGATTCTTTTTTGTTTGTACTAAAGTAACAATTTTTTAACTGCGTTTCTATAATCCTATAATAATTTTAAATCTAAGAATAATGTTACTACTCAGGCATTCCATTATTGGGATGCCTATGATATTATCAGGCCATAGTCTTTGACCCCACGCCTAAACGTAGGCAACTCAAATAAAGAGACACCCTCAAGTGTCCCTTTGCTATTTGTTGAATATTGTATCT
>DAOVRZ010000201.1:0-3406 GCA_030627905.1 Halanaerobiales bacterium | reverse complement strand
GTCGCTACTTTAACCATGTCACCAGCGTTTTGCAAAATAAACATAGTATCAAACAATGGGTTTCTACTTAAATCCCTTAGGATTAAATCTCTCTTATCAAGTTTTTCCACTAACATCTCAAATTGATAATCCTGATTTTCATACACCTTTAGAGCATTTTCTTTTACTTCATTTAAAAATGCTATGAAAGTTTTATCTCCTGCAGGACGATTTCTCATTGCTAAAGTATTGATAAATATACCTATGATCTGCTCTAACTCTACATCTGATCTACCTGCGATCGGAGAACCTACAATTATATCTTCTTGCTGAGTATATTTTGATAATAAAATATTATAAGCAGAAAGCAGTACCATATAAATAGTCGCACCATTTTGTGATGCCAATTCATTTAACCTACTTTGTAAATCTCCATCAATCTCAAAATAAATCCGGTCTCCTACAAAACTTAACTCTCTTGGTCTAGGAGCATCTGTAGGCATATTCAAAATAGGTATCTCATCTTCAAAAACATCTAACCAATATTCCTCTTGTTTTTTGATCTCCTCAGATTGGAAAAGTTTATTTTGCCATACTGTAAAATCTTTGTATTGGATTCTAAGCTCAGATAAGTGATTCCCTTGATACAAACTAATCAGATCATTAATTAAAGTTCCCATCGAAACACCATCTGAAATAATATGATGCATGTCATACATAAATAGATACCTGTCTTCTCTTTTCACAACTTTTACTCTCAGTAATGGTGCATTAGCTAAATCAAATGGCTTAATAAACTCTTCAACAAGCTCTTTTACCTCTTTTGACGAATCCTCAAAATATTGAACATTAAATTCTACATTCTGCTTTACAACTTGAACTATCTCACCATCAATAGATTGAAAAGAAGTACGTAAAGATTCATGTCTTTGAATTAATCTTTCAAAAGCTATCTTTAATCGTTCTAATTCTAATTTACCTTCAATAAGCATAACTCCAGGAACATTATAGCTTGTACTATTAAGTTCAAATTGATTTAAGATATAAAGTCTCTTCTGTGCTGAAGATATTGGATAATACTCACTCTCGATTATTGGCTCTATTGAGGTATAGATATTTTTTTCAGCTTTTTGAATATATTCAGCTAGTTCTTTGATCGTTGGAGTTTTAAAAATTTCTCGCAATGGAAGCTCAACGTTCAGTTCTTTAAATACTTTTGAAACTAAGGAGGTTGCTTTTAAAGAATGTCCACCTATTTCAAAGAAATTATCCATTATCGAAACTCTTTCAATTCCTAAGATTTCAGTCCAAATAACTGCTAACTTTTCTTCTATAGGATTAGTTGGTTTTATAAATTCACTTGTACTTATAATATCTCGATCAGGTTTTGGTAACGCTTTACGATCAATTTTTCCATTAGAATTTAAAGGTAACCGATCTAAAGTGATAAAGTATCCAGGAACCATATATTCTGGCAAAGTAGTGAATAGATATTCTCTGATCTTAGATATATCAATATCTTCTTCAGTAGCAATATATGCACAAAGATATTTACTGCCATCATTATCTTCAAAATCTATTACAACAGATTCCTTTACCTTATCATGTTCAACTAGTTTACTCTCAATCTCACCTAATTCAATTCTAAATCCTCTGATTTTAACCTGATGATCAATACGTCCAAAGAATTCAATCACACCATCTTCTGTCCAACGACCCAAATCACCTGTTTTGTAGAGTCTAACACCTTTCTCGTCAATAAATGGATCTTCCATGAAAACTTTTTCTGTCTTTATGGGATCATTCAAATATCCTCGTCCCACGCCAATACCTGATACCAAAATCTCTCCGCGAACGCCAATCGGTACTAGTTTCATATTCTTATCAACAATGTAAATATTAAAATTTTGCACTGGCTTACCAATTGGAACCCGTTCATACTCTGAAGTTTTATCCATAAAATGATGGGTGATATCGTCAGAGGCCTCAGTTGGTCCATAAGCATTTACCATTGTAATATTAGGATAATAATCAAACCAACGTTCTACAAGATTTGGCTTAACTGCCTCACCTGTAACTAGAAGATATTCTAAGCTATTCAATTCACAGAACTTCAACTCAACAAAATCTAGTAAAGCTGCTAAAAATGATGGTACTACTTCTAAAATCGTTACTTTATCTTTGACAATCTGATCAATAAATATTTCTGGATTCATCGCCACTTCATTTGGATAAATTACCGTTCTACCACCAACTACTAGCCCCACAAAAAATTGCCATACAGAGATATCAAAGCAATGAGATGAATTCTGTGCAACAATACTCTCATTTCCTACCTTAATATCGTTGATTTTTGCATGAATATGATTCATCATTCCGATATGTTCGACCATTGCTCCTTTTGGTTTCCCAGTTGAACCAGATGTATAAATAACATAACTTAAACTATTCATATCTATCTTCTGATTCAGATTATCTACATTTTGCTGACGAATTTCATTTTCCATAATGTCTAACTCAATTATTGCACCAATATATTTATTCTTAATCTCTGTATCAATAAATTGAGATTCTGTAAGTACTGCTACTGTCTCTGAATCACTTAAGATTCCTGTTATTCTTGACATTGGATAATTAGGATCAATTGGAATATATCCTCCTCCTGCTTTCCAAATAGCAAGAATACTCTCTACCATTAATGGAGAACGGTCTAACAAAATACCGACAAGTTGGTCTGATTGCAAACCTTTAGCTTGTAAAATTCTAGCTAATTGATTTGCATTTTGATTAAGTTCCAGGTAAGTTACTTCTCTATTAATATATTTAAGTGCTACTTTATCTGGGTTTTTCTCTGCCTCTTTTTCAATCAACTGATACATTGTTCGATCATTACAGAACTCAGTTTTCGTATCGTTAAACTCATATAATATCTGCCTTCTTTCTTCATCAGTGATCATCTCTACATCTTTTATTTTTATATCTGTGTTTTGAACTACTTGTCGAAGAATATTTTTATAATGTTTTGCCATTCGTTCAATCGTTTCACGTTTATATAAGTTTACGCTATATGCTATATCAAATAAAAGCCCATTTTTTGTTTCAAAAGCATTCATTTCTAGATCAAATTTTGCAGCAGTACTTTCAACTTTTACAGGAGTAAATTTTAAATCAGATTCAACCCTCCCTGTATTATTAGCAATGTTTTGAAGAGCAAACATCGTATCAAACAATGGATTACGGCTCAAATCCCTGTCCAGTTCTAATCTCTCAACCAACATTTCAAATGGATAATCTTGATTCTCATATGCCTTTAGTGCATTCACTTTAACTTCATCTAAGAATTCTAAGAAAGTTTTGTCATCAGTTGAATAATTTCTAATAGCCAAAGTGTTCACAAACATTCCGATAATCTTCTCTAAATCCGAAT
>DAOVRZ010000166.1:0-7188 GCA_030627905.1 Halanaerobiales bacterium | reverse complement strand
TGAACTGATTTATTGTTTAATAATTGAGAAAGTGCATCATTGTTAACAACTTGCTCAGTTGAATTGTTATTCAATAATTGCTGAACTGATTTATTGTTTAATAATTGAGAAAGTGCATCATTGTTAACAACTTGCTCAGTTGAATTGTTATTCAATAATTGCTGAACTGATTTATTGTTTAATAATTGAGAAAGTGCATCATTATTAGCAACTTGCTCAGTTGAATTGTTATTTAATAATTGTTGAACTGAATCATTTTGTAGCAGTTGTTGAAGAAGGTCTGTTATCTGATCAGTTGATGAATTTGAAGCATTATTATCTGAAACATCTTCTGAGGTAGAAGATGATAAGATTGATTCTAACGATGAATTTGACTCAGTTTCAGTTTGAGTATCTACTACGCTTAACATATCAAGAATGTTTTTATCTTGAAGACGTTCATTTATATACTCAGCTATCTGTTCAAGCTCATAATCTTCTAATGTTTTGAGTATCTCTATAACAAATTCCCCTGAAGGACTGAGAGGTTTTTCGGCTACCATTAAATCACCCCACTTATATATTTTTTATATATACGATCAATCTATGTTTCCATTGATATATTTTATTCAAGAGGAGTAAACTTTGTGTATCAATGAGTATATCATATGATTAATATTTATATATAACAAATTTTAATCACCGTTTATAAGTTTATTTTTAAATTATTACTAAATTTTTAAAATAATACTTGACACAGTACATATGTTCGTGCTATACTTGGCTCAAAGAGAACAAATGTTCCTATGGAGGTGCTAAAAATGAAAGATTATCGAAATATTAAACATAAGACTGATTCCAAGAAAAAAACAAAAATTATTCCTATGGTAATTCTCACTATGATTGTGGTTACTTTCTGTACATTTATAATCCTCGAAGGTCATGTAAATAGCAATGATCTAGTAAAGTATCATCATCTAGAGGTGCAATCTGGGGATACACTTTGGAGTTTAGCAAAAAAATTTGTTAAAGCAGATGAAGATATACGAGATTTAATATATCAAATTAGAAAAATTAATGATTTAAGAACTGCTGAGATTCATCCCGGTGAGATTATATTGATTCCAACCAGTTAGATAATCTAACTGGTTTTTTAACTAAATTATAAAAGGAGAGATTATTATGAAAGTGATTATCTATTGTAGAGTTAGTACAAACAAAGAAAGTCAGGAAACAAGTCTCGATCGTCAGATAGAGGAATTAACCGAATTTTGTATTCAAAGAAACTATATCATAAAAAAAATCATTCAAGAAAAGGAAAGTGGATTTTCTGATGATCGGGATGGAATTTTAACAGTTTTAGATTATTTACGTAAGAAAAAGATTCAAGGGGTTATAGTTCAAGATAGCACCAGATTAGGTAGAGGAAATGCAAAAATGGCCATCCTACATCAAGTAAGAAAATATGGAGGGCAGGTAATAAGCGTAACAGATGAAGGCGTTCTTGCTTTAACAGATTTGGAAGAGATGGTTTTAGAAGTATTATCAACTGTTGAAGAATATCAACGGCGTCTGGTAAACAAAAAGATTAGTCGCGGTATGCGAAAAGCAATTCGAGATCGTGGATATAACCCGGAGAAAAATTTAAAAAACCAACATCAAGGTGGATGTACTAAAAAGGAATTACCCATTATGGAAATAATTAGACTCAGAGAAAAAGGTTTAATCTTTGCAGATATCGCAGCCACATTGCGCGGATTAGGATTTGACTGTTCCAAAGCAACTGTACACCGTCGTTATCAAAATCATATTAAAAGTTTAAAAAATGATTTGTAAAAGAAAGGTCTATTCGGTATAATGATGATAGACATATTCAATGTAAGTAGGTGATCTAAAAATGAAACGCTGTGTTTTAGAAGAAAGATTTTGCAATAATTGTGGTGAATGTGATATCTGTGACCTGGATCCGATCAAAATCTGTGATAATTGCATGAAATGCATCAACTCAGATAGTGAGTACAAAGTAATTGAGATTGATAAGATTGTCATGGACAGGAATTAGAAACTACACTAAATAGATAAATGGCATAGCATAGAGATTAAAATTATGTTATGTCATTTATTTATTTTGACTTTAAAATCTGTTGATTTGATATTTTTAAAAATTTATCGTCTCAAAATCTTAAGAAAACTAGAGTATTGAGATATGAAACGAATTTCATTGATGTGAGATGAATGAAAATGTATCGTATAATCGATATAACGATATGCAAATAAGGTAAAATAAGTAAATATAAAGCAAATATTATCATTATTTTATTTCGCAAAATATCAATTTTGCGAAATAATGGAGATTTTGCTTTGAAAGTTGCTTTTAAATGGTGTGTCCTGAGGATTAGTAAAAAAAAATAGCCCACCCGAATATCGGTTGAACTAATTTATTGTTAGAATATGTTTTTTTTGAATACAGTCTCAACTTCAGATATCTCGTTTACTTCGATTTTTTTAAGTACTGTAAATAGCTGATCTTTTTCTATATATTTTAATAACACAAACATATTGTCCATTACTTTTAAAATTGGTGAATTTCCCAATAATACTTTTCGAAATAACTCTTTAACCATCTCAAGTTTATTTGTTTTAATACTCGCTACTAACTTATAAAATTCAAGATTTTTTTCAGGTAAATTCGCTTTCAATTGGTTATTTAGTATTATTTCGGGCTTATCATATTTTAAAACAGCCTCATATTTAATTGATTCTACGAGATGATTCTCTGTTGGAAAAGCAATCAATTTAGCCAATTTTTTATCAATTTCCTCTTTGTTGTTTTCTCCTATTCTTAGACATGCATATTCAATTATTGGGTTATATGATATTTCTTTATTTGCATTATCAATTTCTGTTTTGATAGTCTGTTTTATTTGTTCTATATCTAGATTATTTACAAGTTCTTCTTTATCTAACTTAAGTACTAATAAAAAAATACTATTCAAATATACCTCTTTTATATCAATGATTGAATTGTCTTTTATTTCTTTTAGTTTTTCTAATAAACGGCCAAAATTGGTTGGTATATCATAACTTCGAAGACTCATTTGAAGAATATTTATAAGGCTTTCTTCTTTCGGTACAATTTTATTGACTTTTTCTAAGAATACTTGAAGTTCGTCAATATTGTTTATTTCCAATAATATACATAAATAATCGCCAATAATACCCCATTTTTCAAATTCTTCATCTTTTAAAGCTAATTCAAAAGCTTTATCAATATATTCTTTTGCTATTGTTAAATTATTAGTTTCAATCAAAGCATTAGTATAAAGTTGATAAAAATCAGGATTATCGTTATGATACACTTCTATAGTATTTGCATATTCAATGAACTCTTGATATTCTGAAATTTCTAAATAATTTTCCAATAAATTTAAACAAAATTTTGAATTATTCGGAAGCAAATTAGATATTTCTTTTAATATATCTTTCGCCTCATCAAAATTCTCTTTTATAATATTAATATGGGATTTTTCCCAGAGTTTATATATATTAATAGCATTTAATATAGTAGCTTTAATCTTTTTAGAATCTTCATTTGAAGAAATTTTAAAGTTTTCTTCTAGAATTATATGAAGGTATTCTAGAATTGGTTCACCATCCATATCTTTTAAATCGTCATAATATTGATACCAGACTTTAAATGCTTCTAAAGTATCATCAATATCCATTAAAGTTTCAAGTTTAAAAAGGATTAAATGAGGATAGGAATATTTTTGTATCGCTTTATCTACCATTGTAAGTGCATCTTCAAACTCTCCAAAAATCTTTTTTACTTCACCATATGCGATTATCAATTCTGGAGTTTCTTTTTTTACTTTCAAAGTTTCTTCAATGATCTCTTTTGCTTCGAAAATATTTTCCTTATCTAAGAGAATAGCTATTAATGGACAAATAAATTTTTCTTCTAAATCTGTACCCATAATTCTTCAGGCTTTTTTAAAATAATATTCAGCTTTATCTATTAAGTTATTCTGTAAATAATAAATACCAAGAGGAAGAATAAAGTTAGGCTCCAGTGGATACTCATTCTCTGCTTCTAAAAATATTTTATGAAGATTTTCATAGTTAGTCTCATTTTCCATCTTTTCGTAATAATACTCTAATGAGTTTTTAGGTTGAATCTGTGCACAACATTTTTTATATTTCTTGCTACTGCCACATGGACAGGGATCATTTCGACCAACTTTATACTTTCTAATTGGTGTTAAAACCTCTTCTTCATACATGTTAGCAAATTTCATGAACTGGCCTCCTATAAACATTTTGTTTTTGCAATGAACTTGATAACTTTAGGTATTCTACAAATATTTTTTAAATCCTTTTCCTCTAGGCGAAAATTTAGTCAAATATCTATTTTCACTTCCTTTTGCTAATTATCCCCCACCTACGCTATCGCTAAGAGATAGGAGTCTTTTCGGCTATTAAAATAAAATTGTTTGCAGGAAAATGGCAAATATATATTGAAGATTTAATGATTAGCCCACAAAAAGTAGTCGCACAAGAGCTTGCATACCATATAAAGTACTGAATTGGCGGGATCAGTACTTTATATGATATGTAAGTGCGGCTAAAATACTTTTTGTGGTCGAATCATTTAATATAATTTCTACATAATCCTGAAGAAATTATATTTTTGATCATCAAATTCATCACTATATCAATCTAAGTTAAATTTGGAGGCTCTTATTATGTCTACTAACATTAAATTCATGTTACTAATTAAAAGTTTTCTCAAGTACCTTCTTGCTGAAAAAGGTTATTCAGAATTAACAGTATCTGAATATGAGCGCGATTTAGATTTGTTAAACCGCTATCTTATTGAAGTTATGAAATTTACCACTGATCAGATCACTATAGATCAAATTGGAAGATTTGAAATTTCCGAATTTTTAAATGACCAAATATTAGAAAATAATAACTCCCCTGCTACTCGAAATCGTAAATTATATTCAATTCGTTCTTTTTTTAAATTTGCTGTAAGCATGGACTACTTAACTATTAATCCTACAGATCAGATTGGAGCTAGTAAAACGGAGATTCGATCTGAACCCATCTATATGAAATTAACTGAGGCAAAAGCATATGTTACAACTATTGAATCTTCAGACAGTAAAAATATGGAACGTGATCTTGCTATTGTTAAACTCTTTTTATATGGTGGATTACGTGTATCTGAGTTGGTTGGATTGGATCTGAACGATCTTGATTTTGAGGATAGTTCAATCAAGTTTTTTGGTAAGGGAAATAAAGAACGTTATGTTCCTTTACATCCAGATGTGATCGAGGCAATTTATAACTACCTCCCTCATCGTTCATTGATTCAACCAAAAGACGAAAATGAAGCCTCTGCTCTTTTCCGTTCTAATCGTGGTACACGTCTAGGAGTTCGTTCTGTGCAGATGATGGTCAAGAAATTTGCAAAATTATCTAATATTCGTGACGCAGATCGGATTACCCCTCATAAATTGAGACATACTTTTGCAACGATGCTTTATCGACAGACAAAGGATTTGAGAGTTCTTCAAGAATTACTGGGACACTCAAGTATCTCTACAACCCAAATTTACACACATACTGATAAAGAAGATCGTAAAGATGCTATAAGCGAGCTGCCGGTATTGTAATAGCAAACGAAAAAACCACCTTTAAAGGTGGTATTAAATACATCAAAAGATATATTTTTCACAGAATCATCTACTTTTAATTTTTTCAAAATGAATAGAATCTTCCCATCTTCCATTCACTTTAATATATTTTCTTGAACGCCCAACAAATTGAAAACCATTTTTAATTAAAGCAATTTGTGAACCAATATTATTAGGTGAAGTCCCTGCTTCAATGCGATGAAGTTTATATTTATGAAATGCTTCCTTAATTGCTGATTTAACAGCCTCTGTTGCATATCCCTTACCATTAAATTGGCTCTTCGCTATATCGTGTGGATAAACATTAAAATTAATGTAAATCGCATTATTCGCATTTTTCGGTTATTTAACAAAATAAGCAGGTAAAAATTAATTTAAAATATAGCTTAACATGGAGCCTCTAAGGGCATGACTTATAGCAAATGTAGGCAAAGAGTCTTTGACAGGCTTAATTAGCCTAGCATACCCTTCTCTCCATGTAAAGGTATATTTTAAATTAATTTTACATAATTGGAATTGTTCATGTGCGATAATAATTTATTGTACAGAGATTACCCACACAATATAGCGAAGAGGCTCTTTATATTTATAATCACCCTCTGTCCAATCTAATTCGTCTAATATCCTTGTACGATATTTTAATTGTTGATTCCAAATTTCTTTGTAACCATATATCACTTCTACTTCATCATATTCATATCTATAATTAATCTCACTAGATGTAATATTTTCGATTTTTCCCTTTTCATTATACTTAAAATCAATCTCACGACCGATGGTATCCAGAATTTTATCTAACTTTTTATCGTTATAGAAAAACTCAATTTTGTTATTCCCTGTTTGATCCACAATAGATAAAATCTTTCCCTCACCATCAAAATAATATAGTTTGCCATCTTTGCGAGAGATTATTGTCTCAGCATCATCCCATTCCTCTCCAACTTTGATAATCAAAAACTTAACATCTTTAACTTTATTCTGAACTTTCTCACCTACAAAATGATGACCCTCATGATACTCCACCGTACCATGTCCGCCTCCATCCATGCCATTACCATCCATCTCCCACTCAAGTTTGCAGGGTGAACCATCTTCAAAATAGAGATATTGACCATTTTCATTTGTCTCTATACTTGAGATATTCAAACTCCAACCAGTTCCAAATGTGTGATAAACCTTTTTAGAATCTTTTAAATCCTGATCTGCAAGCGACTCCAACACCGCGGTTGTATTATCATAGGTTCTCCCAATAATGAGATCAAGACCATTTCTACCTAGAATAGAGATATCCACTGTATTCAATATAAGATTTCCACTTGCAGGTGATACAATCTCCTGATTATCCTGAAAATATGTCTGATATGGAGATAAACCTAAATCTTTATACTGTTCTGCATCTGGAGAATAGTTTGGATTTAATTGTACACTTAACATAGAAAAATGATTGGTTTGAATCCTGATTTTATTCTCTAATGGGTCTATTTCGGCATTCTCCATCTTCACCCAG
>DAOVRZ010000143.1:0-10277 GCA_030627905.1 Halanaerobiales bacterium | reverse complement strand
CCTGGATTATAATTCCAGAAGAGTGAACTCGTCCAGCTAAAGCTGAACATCGGGGCTTCAGTAGGGGATTCTACCCCCACTGAAGATTAAAAACAATTCCCACCACTTATAGAAGTGGGGGTCTTAACTCAAAAGATAAAAAGTCAGGAGCAGTGGAAAACTGCTCCTTTTAAATTTACCTTTTAGATAGCCACGGTGAACCGTGTTACCTGTAAGGGGTAATTTTTTGATATAAGACATAGAAGAAGAATCCTCTGAGTCAGAGGATTCTTCTTCATTTTCAGATAGAAAATATTTTTGAATGTGTTCGTCAAATGATTAGTTTAATTGTTAATTAGGGGTTTTAAATAAAAAAATGAAAAATAAAAAGGAATTTAAAGGGTTTTTGTTGAAATACATAAATGATTGTTTTTTAAAATTTGGCTAAAATAATAAAATTTTAAAAGAAAAACAAAGAAAAAGAGCGGTCAAAAAAAGTAATAAACAATTTTACAATTATATCTAAAATGAGGTTTTGTAAGACATTATTGTTTTTTATGGTAGTCATATTGCTTTTTAATCTAAATGTTGAAGCAAATGATTTTAAATTTCAGTTGGGTTTTTGTATCAATCAAGCAGAATATTTTCAAAAAATAGAAAGTTATATTTCTGTTGGATTAGCTGGGATTAAGTATCCTAGTTATGAATTAGAATTAGGGTATGGAATGGGAAGGGTGGTTTTCAATAAAAATGGTAGTGATCTTCCCATAATGCTAAACAGAGTTCAAGGAACGATTAGGTACTTTCTAAAAAATGAAAAACAAATTAATCCTTATATTGGAATTCAACTATCAAAAGCCACAGGATACTGGGAGGACCAATCTATTGGAGGAAGTTTAACAAGTACAGGAGTAAGTGGAGAAACAGGTTTTCAATATAACTTTACTCGATCATTTAATCTTCTTTGTACAACGGGATATGAAATTGTAGGTTCAGAAGTAAGAGAACAATTTTTAGATATTAGTGATATGGACGATCTTTTAGCGAAAGAAACGGTACATAAGCTTTATATAAATTTTGCTTTAAGGGTTTCATTCTAAAGCGGGGAGGGTGTAGTAGTTGAAAAAATTAATATTAATTTTTTTGATTTTAGCAATAATAGTTGGTTTAGGAGGTTGTTATAGTTTTACTTTAAAAAGGATTACTGAAACAAATTATGGTAGTTTAAATATAACATCTGAGCCTACAGGTGCAGATGTTTATATTAATGGAGAGTATAAAGGTCAGACGCCTTTATATATTGGTGGTGTTGTAACAGGATTAGAAAAAGGTGAATATACAATTCTTTTTGAAAAGGAAGGCTATGAAAGTATAGAGAAATCAATTATAGTGGATGAAGAAAAGGAATATTCAGTTCATAGTTCTTTACCTTATACCGTCTCAGGAAAAGTGACTTTTCAAGATGTTGGGGTTGAAGGAGTAGTTATTTTCTTTGGTGATGATTTAGAATCAGTAGTAACTGACTCTGATGGATATTGGAGTAAATCAGGATTGCAAGGTGAGAGAATTGTAACCGCCAAGAAAGAAGAATGGCTATTTAACCCAGTAGAATACAAAGTTGATAGTGCTAATGATAGTGTAAACCTTGTTGGTTTAAAGACGTACGAAAATGCTAAAATTTTAGATGCTGAGGATATCAAGGATTTAGACTCTGTTTCTGAAAACGGAAGTATTTTAACATTTAAAAAATCAGCTCCAATTATGCGAGAGATTACTGAAGATAACATTTTGTTGATCGGAGTAACTCCAGAAACTCCCTATGGATTACTTTGTAAAGTAACTAATGTTGAGTTGCAGAATAATAAGTATATTGTGGAAACAGAATCTGCTTCATTGAATGATTTGATAGAGGAAGGTACCTTGGAGGTTACTGGCAGGTTATTGCCCAGGGTTCTATTCAAACAGACTCTTTTCTAGATACACCTGGATTTATTCCGCAAGGAGGAGATCAAAGTGTATTTGATTGGTATTTTAAAATTGAAGAAGGTGAGTTTGTTCTTTATGAAAAAGGCCCTGCAAAAATTTATGTAAGTGGAGCATTATCATGTACTATAAACTATACCTTTAAAATCGAATAAAGTAGGGGAGTAAAGTATTTTGAGTTTATAACAGATACATCTAGTTATTTGAAATGGAAGTTACATTCAACGGGAGAAATATCTTTGTTTGAGAAGTCTGTTTTGCTATTTGAAAAAGAGCTACCTTCATTTTGGCTTTATGGAGTTCCTTTTACTCCAGTTATTTGTTTGCAAGTTGGAGCATCAGGTGATGTTTCAGCAGGTCTGGAAACATCTATTGCTGTAAGTCAAAATACACGAACAGGAGTAATTTATAGTGATAATAAATGGACACCTATTGGTAGTATAAATACTAGCCATGAATTTAAACCAATCGATCATGCTGAAGTAGGTCTAACTGTTAAAGCTTATGCAGGTCCAAATGTTAGCTTTCTTGTTTGTGGTTTAGCTGGACCAGGATTAGGTATAACTCCTTTTTTAGAATTAGATACAAAAGTTCAAACTTCTGAAGACCCATGGTGGGAATTGTTTCTTGGATGTGATGCCAATGTAGTAATTAATATGAAAAAATTTGGTGATAAAAATCCTCTTAATGGAAAGATTGAAGAATATCATAAGGTAAATGTACTGGGAGGGAAGAAGTTAATTGCAGATGTACTAGCATTACCAAATTCTCCAACAGATTTCAAGGCTACGTGTAATTCGCAAGATAAAATTATCCTTTCGTGGAAAGATCAATCAGCAATTGAAAGTGGGTTTATACTTGAAAGAGGAACAAGCGAAGGAGGACCGTATTCTTTTAAAAAAGAAATTTCTGCTTCCGATGGTATCGGTAAAACTATTACATATGAGGATGTTGGATTGTCTCCAGGAACCACCTATTATTATCGTTTAAGTGCTAAAAATGAAGATGGAATTTCACCATACCAGTACGTTTTTTGGACTACTCATGCTCAACCAGTACCACCAGCAGCACCCACTGGATTAATTGCTTCAAGTCTGGATTCAAATAAAATTCAGTTAAATTGGTCGGATCAGTCTGGTATTGAAGAAGGTTTTCGGATTAAAAGGAAAATTGGTATAGATGGCATATATGAACAAATACATGATACTCAACAATCAAATACTAACGCTTTTTTAGATACTACTGTAACTGGTGATACCCAATATTTTTATAGAGTATATGCTTACAACAATGTAGGGGGTTCAAGCTATTCTAATGAAATTTCAGTATTAACTATGAATCAACCAAAAGATTTAACAGTAAGTATAGAAAATTCATCTTTTATTCTTTTAGAATGGACAAATAATTCACACTATGAAACAAGTTATAAGATTGATAGAAAAATTGGAGTGGAAACGTGGGTTCCTCTGGCTACTATAGTTGTTGATAGAGATTATGACGATACTTTTAATAATAAAATTACATTTGGAAATTCAGGATTGTCTTCTGGTGTGACTTATCATTACAGAATTAGAGCTGCTAATGATAGTGGTTATTCTAGTTATTCTGATGATGTAAAAATTACGTTACCATATATAATTAATGCGCCTTCGAATTTAGTTGCAACTCCAGTTTCTTCATCAGTGATGGAGTTGAATTGGCAGGATAACTCAGATAATGAAGATGGATTCAAGGTTGATAGAAAAGAGGGGGATGATGGAGTCTATGAATTAGTAGCTACGGTTGGAGTAAATGAAGTTTTTGTGAGTGATTCTGGATTATCTTCAGATACTACATATTATTATCGAGTAAGGGCATATAGTACGAGTGAAGGATTTTCAGATTATTCGAATGAAGTAAGTGCTACTACTCTATCTGAATTTGTAGTTAGTTCAGATAATAGTTTAATTGATGGGGGATATGGTCATTCTCTAGGGTTAAAAAGTGATGGTACGGTATGGGCATGGGGTAGGAATTATGAGGGTCAGTTGGGAGATGGAACTAATTATAGAAAGAATATTCCAGTGCAGGTAGAAGGATTGTTGTTGAACTAACGGTTAGAATTGTACTGTTCTAGTTATGAGTATTAGAAAACAAAATAATAATTGTATGATTATTTAAGATTAGTGGATAAATATTGAAAAATATTTCGTAAACCTTTTTTCTTAAAATTATGACAATAAGATTTTGATAGTGTTTGTGTCAAATTAAAAAATCGTGGAAATGAGAGATACTGCTAATGGAGATATGATAAGATTATCAATAATTTAACGACATTTCAGGAGGTGAATTTCAGAGAGAATTCCCTCTCCTCTATAGGTGGGAGTGGAAGTATTAGAATAATTTCAAAACTTCAGTGGGAGTTCATCTTCTTTTAGGTGCAATCTCCTTCTGAAGTCGTTAAACATATAGAAAACCTTACAACAAAGAAGAAACTTTCATTGTAACAATAATCTGAGGTTTGGCGTAGCGAATCATTGACATGGAGCGCTGTGCATGGTAGCCTATTTTTGAGCCTTACCTTAGCTTGGCTCTAAGGCATAACCATGCACAGAGAGGCTCCATGTCAATGGTAAACTGGCATGTATAGCGAAATCTATCTCATAATAAAACTGACTTTTGTAATTTATCTTTTGAGTTAAGACCCCCACTTCTATAAGTGGGGGGAATTGTTTTTAATCTTCAGTGGGGGTAGAATCCCCTACTGAAGCCCCGATGTTCAGCTTTAGCTGGACGAGTTCACTAGCGGATTGTTGGTGTATTTGAATGATAAAGTGAAAGGAACTAGTGGAAATAGGTATATTTAGCTAATAAGCCGACATCTATTGATTAACTAAATGAAACCTTCAAAAGCATAATTTCCTAAACAATAAAAAAATCTTTCATCCCTATGATTATTAATAATAATCATAGGGATGAAAGATTGCTTTCGTGGTACCACTCTAATTTACAATTTACTTATGTTAATAAGCTAAATTACCTCATTTTCAGATCAGAGTTTAATCCTAGTCTTTTAACGCTAATTTTCAGCAAATGTTAGCTCTTTGTAGTTAAGACATATATGATATTAGCTTCTGTCAAGTCTGATTTTTTGTTTATTGAACACACTTTGCATAATATGAAACTTTTGCTTCGCCTGTATTGGTCAATTGATAAGTATTATAAATATTTTCACCAGCATTTAACACAAACTCAATACTCCCCATATAATCATCTCCTGAAGTTGAGTCTGAATCATAGACTTCAATTTCGATGAGACTACCCGCTGGTTGAGATACATATATAGTGTTTGTGTTTCCATCAAAAGTATTTACTAATGCATCATTTGCACCCATGTTTACTGTATAAGCATATCCTTTAGAAGCGTTATCATATTTCCACAAACGTTCATCCCAATATATCTGACCATTTACAAAGATTTTTACAAAAATATCACTTTTGCCACCTAAAGTATCTTTATCTACTAAGCTTGTTACATTATATAAAATTATTTTATGAGTATATTGAGAATTAGAAGTATAACTTCTACTCCAGCTTCCTAAACCTGTAAGATGAGTATCGAAAAGGTGAGCAGGGTCTGAAAAGGATGAACCATTAAAGGTTGGCCCATCATCTCCATCATCCCAATACCAAGGAGTTTTTGCTGAGTTAACTCCATAAGTATCTCCTTTAAGTGCACCAAAATAACCAAATGTATCTACAAAATCATATTTGCGATTCCAAAGATCATTTAAATGTACTAAATCATAAGAATATTTATAAACCCAATTTCCACTTCCATTAGTTGGAGTTTGTGACCAACCACCATAGTAGTAAACAATGCCATCACCACCAGGAGCACTGCAACCATCATAAGCTTTCCAACCATGTCCATTATTGTCTAAAGTAAAACCATTCGCTTGAATATAGATTTCTGGATGACCATAACTATCAAACCTAATTCCTCCATCAACATCATCTTGAGCAGATCTGATATTTGAGTCATTAGTATATTGATACCACTGATCATGAGCCATTGTTAGCATTATCTGTAATGAACCATATGTGGAACCATCTTTTTTGATAGCAAAAACTGCCCCTTCAAAGTCATTCTCATGTTTATCTCCTATTGGCCCATCATCACGTGGATGAAAAGCATCATAATTAATAAACCAGTGTGTACTTGTTTCACACACACTATAGTAAAGATAACCTGGCTTATTATAATTAAAAAGATTTTCCCAATTATTATTACCTTTCCAATCACCATCATAGTTAAATTTAGTTATATATTCTGCTTGATAATCATAACTTGCATTTGTATCGTGATAAAGTCTGGGTGCCCAATGTTCAGCTAATTGTTCTTGCGTTATAGCCTCTGCAGATAAAGTCATAGCCAACATGATCAATAAAACCAAAAGCGTAAGTTTGATTTTTTTCATTTTTTCCTCCTTAGTATTTAATTTTCTAATTGTTTACATTATTTATTATACTATATTTATCTAGATAATGTCAATATTTATTTTTTAATTTGGGTTTTATTTGCATAAAAAAGAATTCGCAGTAATTTGTGGATTCTTTAAAAAATACTCAAAGTATAAAACCAAAAATATAATGACATTATTAGAAATAAAACCGTAAGCAAAGGTTTAATTTACTTTAACCTATCATATAATAGAATTTAATTAAAGAAGATATCCTCCATGTGGATGAGACAACATTGCAAGTGCTTCATGAAAAAGATAGTGATGGTTATTCAGGATATAATAATATCTCAAATGTAACCATAGTAGGATGTTGGGCTCATGCCAGACGAAAATTTAATGAAGCTATGAGTGCAATACCAGATAAAACCAGTAAAACGTCCCTTGTATCTAAAGGAAGGTTTAGACTATTGCAATAAGCTATTTGAGCTTGAACGTAAACTTGCTCATATGACAAGTAAAGAACGTTATAAGAAGCGTTTAGAACAAAGTAAACCTGTTCTTGATGCTTTTTTGACATGGCTAAATTCTAAAAGTAAGCAGGTGTTACCAAAGAGTGCTTTAGGAAAAGCAATAGCTTATTGCAAAAATCAGTGGACTAAACTAAAGGCATTTCTCTTAGATGGACGACTGGAAATTAGTAATAATAGTGGAGAAAGAGTAATTAAGCCTTTTGTAATAGGACGTAAAAATTGGCTCTTTTCAAATACACCAAAAGGTGCAACAGCAAATGATTTAAATCCATTTTACTACTTGACATATTTATTCGAACAATTACCTAACATAGATACTAATAATTTAGAATTGCTGGATGCTTATTTTCTCTGGTCAACAAGTTTACCAAACAGTTGTAGAAAACCTCAAAATAAATAATATCATAGCTCCTATCTTATATAAAGGTGGGGGCTATTTGATGCTTACCATTAAAAGAAGGTTTTTACAGTAGAATCAAAATTAAGTTACTCAAATTATAGATTTTCAGATAAAAAAATAGTATAATTATAATTAAGAGTTAATTTTGACGAATTTATAAAATACACTAACAGGAGGTAATTATATGGAGAACAAAATAATTCTTGAAACCCATAATTTAACTAAGATTTTTGGTAAGAAAAAAGTAGTAGATAATCTCAATTTAACAGTTTATGAAGGGGATATATACGGTTTTTTAGGACCTAATGGTGCAGGTAAAACTACGACCATTCGGATGATTTTAAGCCTGATTTATCCAAGTTCTGGAACGATACATTTAGATGGATATAATGTACAGACAGATTTTCTTCAGGCGATAAGCCGAGTTGGGGCATTAGTAGAGATACCAAAGTTTTATCTGTCTTTAACAGCGTATCAAAATTTAAAGATTATGGCAAATTTGATTCCTGGAATAGGCAAAGAGCGGATAGAAGAAGTTTTAGACATAGTTGGCATTTTGGAAAGGGCAGGAGATAAGGTAAAGACTTATTCTTTAGGAATGAAGCAACGTCTTGGTATTGCGGGGGCACTGTTAGGAAATCCCAAACTGGTGATCTTAGATGAGCCAACTAACGGGCTTGATCCTCAGGGAATGATTGAGATTAGAGAAAAGATCAAACAATTGGCTCATGAGCAGAAAATAACATTTTTTATTTCTACTCATCTTTTACATGAAATAGAGCAGATCTGTAATAAGGTAGCTATATTACAAAATGGTAAACTACTGGTCCATGGCAGGGTTAAAGACTTACTTGATACAGAGAATGAGGTTATAGAAGTATATACTAAAAATCCGCAAAAAGTAAAAGATTGTGCAGGGAGTTTGAACTATGTCAAATCTATCGAAGAGGCTCCTTCATGTTTGTATGTTCAGATTGCGAAAGGTTCTTCTAAGAATCTGTTGAACAAATTAGTTTCAGAGACAGGTGAGATTGAGTATTTTGTCCCACGAAACCAATCTTTAGAAAAATACTTCATAGATTTAACAAAGTAGGGTGAGGAAATTGCGTAATTTAGTTTTCAATGATATGTATAAGGTCTTTGCTGGTAAGAAAATGTACATATTTCTAATAATCAGTCTGGTGTTTTTATTAATTTTATCTGTCGGGATTAAAGTAGTAAAAACCATGCCAGATGCAGCCAATGATCCACTAATTTTGACTATGACTGGACAGTCTTTTCCGTTGGTGGTATTAGATATGTTTGTGAGTTTGTTCTTCCCAATTTTCTTATTTATGATAATCGTCGACCTTGTGACAGAGGAACTGGTTAATGGGACTGCGAAGTTTACTCTTTTACGTCCAGTAAAGAGAGTAAAGATTATCATCTCCAAAGCTATTTCGGTATTTTTACTTTTAACACTCTTCTTAGTCATTAATTTGATCATGGCATACTGTTCAGGTGTAGTAATTTTAGGTTGGGGAGAGAATTTCATTATTAATGGGATCAGTTTAGGCACTTCTGAGGGTATAGTTACCACTATATCAAGTTATCTGATCACTTTAGTGCCATTATTTGCCTTTGGAATGGTGTTTTTGATATTATCAATTTATGCCAATAGTGCAAGTTCAGGAATTTTAATAGGTTTGGGACTGATGTTTCTTTTAAAGATAGTAGGTTCAGTTATTAGGCCAATTGATTTATTTATTATTACTGAGCATTTTGCTCTATATACTAACCTGATAGATAGTGTTAATTGGAATGGTTTTGGTAAAGGGGTAGCAGTAAGCTTGGTTTACAGCTTATTGGGATTATTGTTTAGTATTAAGGTGTTTAAAGAAAAAGATATCTTACTTTAAAGTGGGGGCTATTTATGAAGCGTATGAACATTTTACTTATGACGGTAGTATTAGTTTTTCTGGTAATCTCAAAAACAAGTGCTGATATTAATAATGACCCACTTTGGCAAAAAGCCTTATCAATTATGGAAGCTATATGTTATGGAGAAGGACTGTAACAAGTTTGAGGAAGTCAAGGCTCAGGGGTTAAAGCGGTTACGAAGATATGCTGAAAGTGAAAAGTTTCGAGAACTGAAGATTGATTAAATCAGAAGCCAGTGTATGACATTACTTCTTTTTTTGTGATAAATATGGCGAAAATTTATAATTAAGTTTTAAAAACCTTATTCACCTTATTAATTTATGTAAATAAATAAAAATTAATAAAATATATTTAAAATAATATATAAATATGGTATAATGATTGTGAATCTTCTTAATTTTGGGATGATATTATGTTCAAAGAAAATAATGATCATACTCAAGTACAATTACTTAATACTTCAACATGGATGAGTCCTTTCATTAAAAAAATTATTAAAAAGCTGAGCACCTATTTTTTATGAACATGTCTTTTGCAAAATTGATGAAAAAATCTTTGCTCCTCTTTATTTAGAAGACAATGGAAGACCCAATTTCCCTATAATATAGGGTGGTGACCAATACTTATGATGGAGAATTGCGATTGGATTAAGTATGGGAAGGTAAAATGATTTTGAAAGGTGATATTACTGTTTCAGTGGAAGTTGTTCTAACTATTCAACCTAGCAGTGAGATTCTTATACCTGATGGCAAGATAATCAAAATTGAAGGCACAGTGAACTCGTCCAGCTAAAGCTGAACATCGGGGCTTCAGTAGGGGATTCTACCCCCACTGAAGATTAAAAACAATTCCCACCACTTATAGAAGTGGGGGTCTTAACTCAAAAGATAAAATTCTGATTAAAATCTGGAGTTTTAGATTTAATATCGTCCAGAATGGAAACCAAAAGTTCTTGGTTAAACTCTTTAAAAGTACCCCATAACTCATAAAGCTTACCTTTTTCAGCAAAGGTAAGGTTGT
>DAOVRZ010000078.1:0-28951 GCA_030627905.1 Halanaerobiales bacterium | reverse complement strand
ATAAGAAGGAACATTTTTTCGTTTATTAGTAAAACCAACAAATTTAGCATAAGTCGAATAATTAAAGATAAGCAGGTGGAGCCTTTATTTTATGAGGAGTCGCAGGTTTCTTAAGTAAATAAAACTTTTAACTGTCCAGTTAATTTGATAATTGAGAACCAAAGTAAATTTATAAAATTAGAACAAATTTTATCAAATGAAAAAGTATTTATTGATATCAGTATTTTTAAAGATCCAAGGGAATTTGAACTAATAAAAAAAATAAAGCCAATTTTTATAGATTTTCTAGAACTATTTAATTTTACAGAGAAAGAAGCTCTAAATTTATATAATTGACTTCCTGCATATTTAAATTTTTCTTTGATGGAAGAATGGAAAAATAATGGTGAACACTATCGAAAGTTAGAAGACTTTTTTAAGGAACTTGATAGTCCTTGGGATGAAATCGGAAAAAAGGAAAGAGAATGGCTCCACTATTATGCTTGGTTAAAAAAATAAGTAGATGAACCGATGTTTACTGAGAGTTTCGGTTTGCGACAAGTCTATATTCCTTTAAGAGGCTTTTATTATAAAAAATAGGATATGTAGAAAAATTTTCTAAAGGTAATGGATTGAATAATGGAAGTCAGAAAGTAGTAATAGACTTAGAAAAAGAGTTAGAAAATTGGTTGGAAAGCTCTGATAAAAAAGATAATTTAAGAATCATAAGTGGTGGTCCTGGATATGGGAAAACATCTTTCTTAAAGATGTTTGCTGTAAAACAGATAGAGAAAGCGAACAGAAAAGTTTTGTTTATACCACTTCATCTTTTTTAGGTTAATGACGATCTTAGAAATGGAATATCTGAATTCATTAGATATAATGAGCGTTTATCTTCTGATCCTTTAGAAGAAGAAAAATTACTAATAATTTTTGATGGTTTAGATGAATTGGCTATGCAAGGGAAGGCGCTAGCTGATGTTGCTAATGATTTTGTGGATAATTTGCAAAGAGAATTGTTAATGATTAATCAGAGGGATAGACGTTTACAGGTATTACTTAGCGGACGAGAGGTTATAATTCAGGCGAATAAGAATAAATTTAGAAAAGAAAAACATGTATTGTATGTACTTCCATATAATATAGATAAGAATGAAGGATATATAGATGATAATGATTTATTAGAAGAAGACCAACGAGATAAATGGTGGAGTAATTATGGAAAGGTTAAAGGTCATGAATATGATGGTTTACCTGATAAATTAAAAACAATGGATCTAGACGAAATAACAGCTCAACCATTGTTAAATTATTTAGTAGCATTAAGTTTTGAAAGAGGAGAAATTGATTTTTCTACAGATATAAATCTTAATGAAATTTATTATGATTTATTAAAAGAGGTATATAATAGGAGTTATGAAAAAACTCATACCACTGTTAAGAATATTGAGCTTGAACAATTTACTAGGATTTTAGAGAAGCTGAAAAGGGAAATTTGGCTACTGATAAGAAATTTGAGTTTACCCATAAAAGTTTTGGCGAGTATTTAACTGCTAGGAAAATAATGAGTAAAATTAAATTAGTTCATGAGGAACTAGAAAGGTATGAAAAATCGTATGATGATAGAGGTTGGAATCAAGATAAGTGTTTAATGGAATGGGTTAAACTATTTGGCCCTATAGAAATAGATATAGATTTATTTAAATTTATAAATAATGAAATAAAGTTGAATTTTAGATATAACAAAGAATATATTGAAAATTTACAGGGTACTATAATTAAATTAATTACCTTTATGCTGCATAAAGGTATGCCGATGAAGAGAATAGAGAATATTTCGACATATGCTGATGAGAATAAACAAGCTATAAACTCAGAAAAGGCTTTATTGATTATTCTAAGCGCTATGGCGAAGTTTACAAAATGCAAAATTACACTTAGCTTGTTTAAGGAGAGCAAATCTAATAGAAACCGATTTAAGTGAAGCAGATTTAAGTGAAGCAGATTTAAGAGGAGCAAATTTAAGTGGAGCAGATTTAGAGAAGGCAAGATTATTTAAAAGCGACCTAGAAAAAGCAAAAAACTGGAAACTTGCAAAGGGTTTAGTTAAATTTATAGCGTTTTAGATTTAAGCTGAAAAATTGTGGGTGGTCTGGAAAATTAGTGTCATCGGAGATCAAGACCTCTCTTGATGTTAATAGAAATATTAACTGGTAGGAGAACTAATGATAGTTATTATTATTGATACTATCATTATAACTTGGAATTTTTAGAGAAAAGCTATTTTTAAAATTTTTTTAAGGTGCTAGTAACAACAATTGAAAACAGAACATTTTATGTAAGATAAATAGTATAAAAACTATATAAATCTAAAAAATATTAAAAGTAACACTATAATAAAAACGAATTATAGTGTTATAATGTGGTGGTCAAATAAGCCACAATTCATTGTCAATTGCTTTAAAAAATACATAATAAGGAATTATAATGGCTATTGCGTTCATGTTTATAGAAATCAGCTAGACGGATAGATTTTTAAAGCAAATTATAAACAAACCCCTAACAAGCAAGTTAGAGGTTTGAAAATTATCATTTAGTTTGCTAATCTAGTTCTCTTTTTAATCGAATTAATTGTGAAAGAGGAAGTCGAGTAACTTCTGCGATAAATTTTTCGGAGACATTACGTTTTAACATTTCTATTGCAATTTGTTGGCTATTTTGGTTAGCACCTTCAACCTTAGATTGTTCTTGCATTTTTTTTAGAGTTCTCGCAAAGTTGGAAACCATATCATCCACCTCCTTAGAATTAAAGGATGAATCTATTATTTCAGCAATATTATCAAGTATTTCATTTGAAACTGAAGAAAGGATAATTTTATCAATCCAGGTAGTTAATAATTGAAATTGATCAGGTTCTAAGTGTCTCATTACATTACACACTGCTTTAAACCTTTCTTCAATTTCTATTATATCATATTCTTGATCTAATAGAAATATTGAGCTTATGGTGTTAGATAATTTGATTAGATCTCTTTTTTTGTAGCGGTTCACATCAATAAGAATGTCTCGCCAAATTTCAACCATGTATAAAAGTAGGCGATAAGGCATTTGAAAATCAACAGAGGATTGTAACTCCATTAATATGTAAAAAATTACATCTTGATCTTTGATTTTTAATCGATAAACAAAATCAGCTTCTTTTTTATTAAAATCTTGCAGGATATAGGATTTATCAACTCTAATCATGGCAGATTCGTCAATTTTATTGACCCAACCTTTCTTAACAAAGTTTCGTAATAATTCCATAAAGATTTTTTTGCTGGAAAGGAGATACTTATAACCGGTATCATGCTGATGGTGAATTTGATTTTCATTATTATGGTCATCAATCATGTCAATCGCCGCCTTTATTTGGTATATAAGATATCATATCAGAATAATAATTGGCTGTGGGCGTAAAGTTAAGAGAACATAAAAACATATTTTGGATAACTTTAGCTAATACAGTTATTAACTAAATTCATTGTCATATTAGTTTTATAACTCAGCAAATGAAAATTTGAGTATGATAATACTCTTGCTATATATTGATTTCTAGGATTGTTACTTTCATTAACTACATTATAAAATAAACGGAGGTAAACCATGAATAACCCAACAACTTTGAATACCAACAACACCAGCCAATTTGCTGTAGAAGAGCAATACTGGCTAACAAAATTATCTGGCGACTTATCAAAATGCACTTTACCCTATGACTTTAAAAAAACAGAGAAAAGAAAAGTTAATTTCGAAAAAGTAAACTTCGACTTTACTGCCGAAATTAACGCTAACTTCATGCGTCTAAGAAACGGTTCTGATGCAAGACTACATATGATCTTAATTACTGGATTAGTAGTTTTCTTAAAGAAATACACAGATATGGATGATATCATTATCGGAACTCCTATCTATAAGCAGGACATTGAAGGTGAATTCATCAATACAGCATTAACTTTGCGAAATCAATTGAAAGAAAATATGACCTTCAAAGAACTATTACTTGAGGTTAGAAGAACGATTGCTGAGGCAGACAAGCATCAAAACTACCCTATGGAGATGTTGCTACAAAAGTTAAATATGTCAGTTACCGATGATGAGTTTTCACTCTTTGATATCGCACTTTTATTGGAAAACATTCAGGATAAGAAATATATTGAGCAGACTAAACCAAATCTGATATTTTCTTTCATACGCAATGACGATAGAGTTGAAGGATTTGTTGAAGTAAACTTATCATTATATAAAAAGAGTACCATCGAAAGAATGATAGAACATCTAACTCAAATATTTACAGAATCTTTCAACAATATTGATATACTGCTAAACAAGATAAATCCACTCACTAATGAAGAGACCAATCTATTATTGATTGATTTTAACAATACAGATGCAAATTATCCGATTGATCAGACAGTTCATGAATTGTTCGAGAAACAAGTCACCAAAACACCTGATAATATCGCAGTTATTGCACCAACAATTGATGGTGTAGAAGAAAAACTGACATATCGAGAGTTGAATGAAAAAGCAAATCAGCTGGCACGTTTTCTAAAGAAAAAAGGTGTGACAACTGAAACAGTAGTTGGAATCATGATGGAACGATCTCTTGATATGGTTATAAGCTTACTTGCGATCATGAAAGCTGGAGGAGCTTATCTTCCAATACAGCCAGGTCTACCAAAAGAACGGGTCTTATATATGCTAAAAGATGCTAATGCTAAAATTTTAATCAGTGATAGTCAAGCAATGAAGGAGATTCAATTTACTTCTTTGGAAAACTTTGAGTCGAATGAAAATATTAAGATTGTAGTAACTGAATCTAGAGGACATATAGAAGCTTTTGATAAACTGCCTATGCCTGATAGATCCCTGATAACGTTGAAAAATTATCGAAATAAGATTGGTATGGCAAGTGTAACAAACTGTATCTCTATTCAAAGCACAAGAGGTTGTCCATATAAATGTCTGTATTGCCACAAAATCTGGTCCAAGTTCCATGTACATAGAAGTGCAAACAATATCTATACTGAAATTGAGTACTATTATAAGAATGGAGTTAGAAATTTTGCCTTTATTGATGACTGTTTTAACCTTGATAAAGAAAATGGAATAAGATTATTTAAGATGATAATCAATGATAAATTGGATATTCAGATCTTTTTCCCGAATGGTCTCAGAGGAGATATCCTGACACCTGATTATATCGATCTGATGGTTGAAGCGGGTACTCGTGGTATCAATTTATCATTAGAGACTGCTTCACCAAGATTGCAAAAACTTTTAAAGAAGAATTTAGATTTAGATAACTTTAAAAAAGTTATTGATTATATTACGTCTCAGCATCCAAATGTGATTTTAGAGATTGCTACTATGCATGGATTCCCTACAGAAACAGAAGAAGAAGCGATGATGACATTAGACTTTATTAAAGAAGTTAAGTGGCTTCATTTTCCCTATATTCACATATTAAAAGTATTTCCGAATACTGAGATGGAAGAGTTTGCTTTGGCAAATGGGGTCTTAAAAGAAGATATTTTGATCTCTAAAGATCGAGCTTTTCATGAATTACCAGAAACATTGCCATTTCCAAAAAGCTTTACTAGAAAATATCAATCAATGTTTATGAATGAATATTTCTTAAACAAAGAACGTTTAAAGCATGTATTACCAGTTCAGATGAAGATATTGAGTGAGGAAGCTTTATTACAAAAATATAATGCGTATTTGCCTGTAGAGATCAAAAACATTGGGGATTTAATTGATTTTGCGCAACTTGGCGATATTGAGTTACCAGAATTTACTGTTAAAAATAATAATGATCAAATATCTATCTTTGACCGGGAAATAGTAAAAAGAGAAGTAAAACCTCAAAGTAAAAAAATCTTATTGTTGGATTTATCACAACACTTTAGCTCCAAAAGCATGTTGTATAAGGTTACTGAACAACCATTGGGCTTGATTTATCTGATGACCTACTTAAAAGAGAAGTTTGGAGATCAGATTGATGGTTGGGTATATAAATCTGGAAATGACTTTGATAGTTATGCAGAGTTAAAAGCCTTAATAGATAAGTATCAGCCTGATATGATTGGAATCCGTACTTTAACATTCTTTAAAGAGTTTTTCCATGAGACAGTTTCACTCTTAAGACAATGGGGTGTTGAGGTTCCGATTATTACCGGTGGACCTTATGCATCAAGTGATTATGATACAATTTTAAAAGATAAAAATGTTGATGTAGTGACATTTGGTGAAGGTGAGTATACGTTAGCAGAGTTAGTTGAAGAGATGCTTAAAAATGATTTTAAACTACCTAAGGCTGATATTCTTAAGAATATTAAAGGTATTGCATATGCAGAGTATCCAGTAACTCTAGAAAATAAAGATCAATCAAATGAGATCATTCTATTAGATCAAATGAAAGAATGCATAGCTAGGGAAGAAACAGCAGACTTAGAATTAAATATTTCTGGAAATAATCTGGCATATGTGATGTACACTTCTGGTTCGACTGGAAAACCAAAAGGAGTAATGGTTGAACATAGACAGATCAATAACTGTATCTATTGGATGCAAGATAAGTTTAATTTGATTGAAGAAGATGTGATTGTTCAAAGAACAAACCTGACATTTGACCCATCTGTATGGGAGCTTTTCTGGCCACTATATATTGGTGGTAGTGTTAAACTCCTTTCAACTTATCAAGGAAAAGATGCTGAGTATTTAATGAATCTGATGGCTGAAGACAATGGATTAACAATGATGTATTGTCCAGCCACAATGGTTTCTGCGATGACATATCTTTTAAATAAGATGACTGATAAGCCAAAGTTAAAGCTTCCATGGCTACTTATTGGTGCTGAACCTATTAGTATGGAGGTTGTTAAAAACTTTTATAAGTATTATAATGATAAAATTGTAAATACATATGGCCCTACAGAGTGTACAATTAATAATACCTATTATGATCTTGAACGTGATGACTCTCGTGCAATCGTGCCAATTGGAGAACCAGTTCATAATAATAAAATTTATATTCTGTCGAATGACTCGCAGTTAAAACCGATAAATGTTCCTGGAGAGATCTGTATTGCTGGTCAAAGCGTAGCCAGAGGATATATAAACAATTCTGAAAAAACAGAGGCGAGTTTTATTGAGAATCCTTTTGGTGAAGGCAAATTATATAAAACCGGTGATATCGGTAGATGGCTTGATGATGGCAATATCGAGATAATGGGTAGAGTGGATGAACAGGTTAAGATTAGAGGATATCGAATTGAGCTTGGAGAGATTGAGACTGCTATTTTACGTAATCCTGCTGTCAATGATTGTGTTGTAGTTGTTAAAGATAGTTCAGAAGCAAATAAAGATATCAAGGTTTGTAAAAAGTGCGGAGTCACTACAAAATATCCTGGTGTAACAATTAATGAAGAAGGATTATGTGATGTCTGTCTTGATTATGACGAATATAAGACATATATTGATCAATATTTTGGAACATTTACAGATTTGGAAGAGAAAATTAGAACAGAAACCACAGCTAAAGAATCAAAATATGATTGTCTCTTAATATACAGTGGTGGTAGAGGATCAGCCTATGCATTATATAACTTAGTTGAGAAAGGTTTTAATGTGCTCGCTTTAACTTATGATAATGGATATTTTACAAAGTCTGATCTAGAAAATATTAAGAATATAACTGCAAAACTTGGTGTTGATCATGTTCTCTTGACCCATAAAAATTCTGATCAAATCTTGAAAGAAAGTATGGACGTGGCGAATACGGTTTGTCGGGGATGTTATCATACATCATCTTCCCTTGCAGGAGAATATGCATATAATCATAATATCAAAGTTGTCATTGGAGCGACATTATCTAGAGGACAGATTATCGACAATAAATTATTTATGTGGCTTAAGCAAGGCATTAAAGATATAGATGAAATTGAAAATAAGATTTTTGATTTTGCAAAGAATGCGCCTGAGATGGATAAGAAAATATTTGAACACATTGATATTGATCTTGTAAGTAATAAATCAGTTCATGACAAAGTTAAATTTATAGATTTTTATCGTTATATAGATATTTCAAATGAAGAGATAATCTCTTATTTGGATGAGAAAGATGAATATTGGAAGTCTAGAAAGAGATTTGCAATCTATTCAACCAACTGTCCAATTAAACAGATTGGTGATTTTGGTCATCTAAAAAATACAAGATATCATTACTATGGAAGTGCTACAAGTTGGGAGAAACGTTTGAGACATATTACTTTAGAAAATCTTAAAGAAGATTTAAATTGTAATGGGACTAAAAAGGGTTATGAGAATTTTATTAATAAAATTGGATTTGAAGAAGATCAAACTCTAGAGAAGAAAGATAAATATCTTGTAGCATACATGGTCTCAGATCAAGAGATCGTGGAAGCAGATCTGAGAGATTTTCTGGTCAAAGAAATACCTGAATATATGGTTCCTGGGTTCTTCATGCAACTAGATGAAATACCATTAACTGCAAATGGTAAAGTTGATAAAAAAGTTCTGCCATTGCCTGAAAGATCTCGCCGTAGATCAGGGGCAACTTATGTGGCTCCAGAAAATGATATGGAGATTAAGATTGCAGAAATATGGAAAGAGATGCTTGGCATAGATCAGGTTGGGGTTAACGATAGTTTCTTTGATCTGGGAGGTAACTCTTTAGATGTAATTCAAGTTAGCAGTAAGATGAAAGAAGATTTTGAGAAGGATATTTCTGTAGTTACTATATTTACATATCCAACGGTTCGTAAACTTTCGGAGTTTTTAAAGGCGGAGAATGAGATCAAAGAGATTGACCGTACAGAAAAACTTAATCAGGGCAAAAACCGTCTCAAACAAAGAAGACAGAAACTAAGAAAGTAAATTATAATTGTAAAATTCTCTGATAGATGGAGGGATAGTTTATGAAAAAAGTATTACAAAATCTCATTTATGAGAGCGTTGATCATTACCCAGATCATATTGCAATTGAGTATGGTCAAAAATCTTTAACATATCGAGAACTTGATAATTATTCTAATATAATTGCAAACTTTATTTTATCAAAAGGTTTAAAAAAAGAAGCAATGATAGGAATATTAGTTGAAGATCGAAGTGTACAAATCTTTCTCATGCTGGGAATCTTAAAAGCGGGATGTATCTTTGTACCATTTGATCCTGCTTACCCATTAAAGAGAACCGAATTGATGGTGAGTCAGGTTGATCTTGATTTATTTTTTGCTGATACTAAATATAGTGAAATTTTTAATGGTCTGGATATTTGTGATCCTACTGAAATGCTTAAAGATATTTCATCAAATTCATCTTTATCAAAACGTCCGGATATAGAATATCAAATGGATCAAAAAATGTATATTTATTTTACTTCTGGTTCTACAGGAACGCCCAAAGGAATTTTGGGCTCCTGTAAGGGTTTACTTCAGTTTGTAATGTGGGAGATTGATACATTTAACGTTACCCCTAGATTTCGAATTACTCAATTAGCTTCTCCTGCATTTGATGCAAGTTTGAAAAATATCTTTGTACCCCTATGTGCAGGTGGGACAATCTGTATTCCTGAAAATAGAGAAATAATCTTAGATGTGACGAAATTTATCCAATGGATTGATGATTCGAAAGTAAATATGCTCCAGTGCGTTCCAAGTCTCTTTAGGTTATTAGTTTCAGGTAATTTGACAAATAATCATTTTAAAGAACTAAAATATATCTTATTGGCTGGTGAGAAACTTAGTCCCAAAAATTTTGTTAAATGGTATGAAATTTTTGATGAAAGAGTACAGATTGTCAATCTCTATGGCCCTACAGAGACAACATTGGTTAAAACATTCTATTTAATTCAAAAATCAGACACAGCTAAGAGTACTATCCCTATCGGAAAACCGATGAGAGGTGCTAGAATTATTATATTAGATGAAAATATGAATATCTGTGAAGAGGGCCAGAGTGGCGAGATATATATTCGAACTCCATATATGACATTAGGCTATTTTAATGATCCTGAGTTGACGAAAGAGAAGTTTATCCAGAATCCTTTTAATGATAATCTCAAAGATCTGATCTATAAGACTGGTGATTTAGGTCGCTGGATGTTTGATGGTAATCTTGAGTTCATAGGTAGAAAAGATTTTCAAGTTAAGATACGTGGTGTCAGAATTGAGCTTGGAGATATTGAAAACCATTTATTAGATTATAGCGGTATAAAGGAGACTGTCGTAATCGATAAAGAGGATGTAGAAGGTGAAAAATATCTCTGTGCTTATTTTGTGGCAGATCAAGAAATACCAGCGGCTGATCTTAGAAATCACTTATCCTTACATTTACCTGAGTATATGATTCCTGCTTATTTTATAAGGGTTGAAAAACTGCCTTTAACTCCAAATGGAAAGATTGATAGAAAGGCTTTGCCTGAACCTGATAATAATTTACTTATCGAGGTAGAATACATAGCACCCCGAAATGAGGTTGAGTCAAAATTAGCAAAAATATGGTCTGAAATCTTAAGATTAGAAAAAGTAGGGGTGACAGCTAATTTCTTTACTATCGGAGGACATTCTTTAAAAGCAACAGCTGTTGTTTCTGAAGTTTTTAAAGAGTTTAATGTAGAACTTCCTTTACGGGAGATATTTAAGACTCCAACTATCGAAGATTTGGCGAAATATATAAGTGGAGCTGAAAAGAGTATCTATAATTCTATTATAGATGTTCAAAAGGGAGATTACGCAGATGGGTATTATCCATTATCTTCAGCTCAGAAGAGATTATATCTTTTAAATCAGCTTGAAGGAATGAAGACCGGTTATAATATCACTGGTGTTTATCAAATCCAAGGGCTAGATAGAGATAAGTTTGAAGATGTAGTGAAAACATTGGTTAAAAAACATGAAACTTTCAGGACATCATTTGAAATGAAAGATGGAGAATTAGTGCAAAGAATCCATGATGATTTAGAATTTGAAATTAAATATATAACACTCAAAAATGAAGAAAGATTTGATGAGATTCTTAAAGAGTTTATCAGACCATTTGATTTAAGCAAAGCACCACTCTTTAGAGTAGGACTAATAGATGATGGAGATCAGGAGTTTTTAGTATTTGATATGCATCATATTATCTCGGATGGAACGTCAATGGGGATATTAATTGATGATTTTGTTAGTTTATATAATGGAATTGAACTAACGGATTTAAGGATTCAGTATAAGGACTTTGCGATCTGGCAGAATGACTTATGTAACTCGGAAATTTTCAAAGAGCAGGAAGAGTATTGGGTAGAAAGATTTAGTCAGGATGATGAATATCCAGTTTTAAATATGCCAACAGATTACCCAAGACCTTCAATTATGAGTTTCGAAGGTAATACTATATCCTTCAGATTTGATAAGGAACTAACAGATCAATTGATTAAACTTGCTAATAAAAATGGTGCAACACTTTATATGGTATTGCTTGCATCATATAATATCTTATTGTCAAAATACACTGGTCAGGAAGATATTATCGTAGGTTCACCAATAGCAGGTAGACCTCATGCGGATTTGAAGAATATCATCGGGATGTTTGTTAACACTTTAGCAATGAGAAATATGCCTGAGGGTGGTATTAGTTTTACAGAATTTCTGGCCCGGGTTAAAGAAAACGCACTTACAGCTTATGAAAATCAAGATTATCAGTTTGAAATGTTGGTAGATAAGCTAGACTTACGAAGGGATTTGAGTAGAAATCCTCTATTTGATGCAATGTTCGTGCTGCAAAATATGTCATTACAGCCATCAGCGCAAATGATAGATGATCTAAGATTTACTCCTTATGGAATTGAAAAGAACATATCAAAATTTGATCTTACTTTAAATACATGGGAGAGTAATGAAGAGATTTATTGCAATCTACAATATTGTACCAAACTATTCAAAAAAGAAACGATGGAAAGGTTCATTGGACATTTTCGAAATATTGTAACCCAAATCGTAGAGAATTCAGATAGAAAGTTAATGGAGATCACAATGATCTCAGAGAGTGAAAAAGAAGAATTGATCTACAAATTAAACGATACAAAAACTGATTACCCTAGAGATAAAACAATTCCACAGATTTTTGAAGAACAGGTTAAAAACAATCCAGATAAGATTGCCTTAATTTTTGAAGATCAACGGATGACTTATTTAGAGCTAAATGAGAGATCTAATCAACTGGGTAGAACTTTAATTACAAAAGGTGTGAAAGCAGATAAGATTGTTGGTTTGATGGTAGAGCGATCTTTTGAGATGATTATCGGCATACTTGGTATTTTAAAGGCTGGAGGGGCTTATCTTCCAATTGATCCAGAAAATCCAGTGGCAAGGATTGAGTACATCTTAAAGGATAGTGAAACAGATATAATAGTCGCAGAACCTTCTTTGACTGAAAAAATTCAATTTGCTGGTGATGTAATAAATATTGCTGATGAAAATATCTATACACAAAGTTTTGCTAATTTAGAAATTGAGATTGATTCAAGTAATTTAGCTTATGTGATTTACACTTCTGGAACTATTGGAAAACCAAAAGGTAACTTAACAAGCCATTATAATATTGTTCGGGTAGTAAAAGATACAAATTATATTGAGATTAATCATGAGGATCGTTTGTTACAGTTATCGAATTATGCTTTTGATGGTTCAACCTTTGATATTTATGGCGCTTTACTCAATGGTGCCAAATTGGTTTTGGTACCGAAAGAGATCTTATTAGATGTATGTAATTTAGCAAAATTAATAAAAGAACAAGAGATTAGTGTGACTTTTATAACAACAGCATTGTTTAATATGCTGGTTGATACTAATATAAAATGTTTTGAAAAAGTAAGAAAAATTCTTTTTGGTGGAGAGAGAGTTTCTGTTTCCCATGTTCAAAAGGCATTGAACTATTTAGGTACAGATCGACTAATTCACGTATATGGGCCAACCGAAAGCACAGTCTTTGCAACCCATTACTTCATCAACGAAGTTAAAGAACATGTGGAGACAATTCCAATAGGTCTTCCGATAGCTAATACCCAGGTTTATATCTTAGATAAAGATAATCAACTTTGCCCCATTGGGGTTGTAGGTGAACTGTGCATCTCTGGTGATGGTTTGGCTAAAGGGTATTTGAATAGACCTAACTTAACTGATGAAAAATTTATCTCCAATATGTTGGTAGAGAATGCTGCTAGAATCTATAGAACTGGGGATTTAGCTAAACGATTAGCAGATGGCAATATCGAGTTTATAGGTAGAATTGACACGCAAGTAAAGATCAGAGGTTTTAGGATAGAATTAGGTGAGATTGAAAAGAGATTATTAGATCATAATCTTATCTCTGAGGCAGTAGTAATTGATCTTACTGATTCAACTGGTAGCAAATATCTTGCTGCATATGTTGTTATTGATAGTGAGTGTGAAACTGAAATAAGTCTAGAAATAAGAAGTTTTCTATCCAAAGAACTCCCAGAGTATATGATCCCACTTTATTTAATCCAATTAGACAAGTTACCATTGAACCGAAACGGTAAAGTTGATCGTCAGGCATTACCAGAGCCAGATATTAGTGTTAAGGCTAAGGAATATGTGGCTCCAACCAATGAAATTGAAGAAAGATTGGCAATGATCTGGTCTGAGATCCTTGGTATCCAGCAAGTTGGTATTACAGATAATTTCTTCGAATTAGGTGGACATTCTTTGAAAGCTACCGTTATGGTTAGTAGAATATTTAAAGAGTTTAATGTAGATCTCCCGATCAGAGAGGTATTTAAAACTCCAACAATTAAAGAGCTTGCACAATATATTTCAAATGCAGATGAGAATATTTGTGCATCTATAAAGAAAGTGGAAGAGTGTGAGTATTATCCATTATCTTCTGCACAAAAGAGAATGTATCTCTTAAATCAATTCGAAGAAATGAAAACAGGTTATAATATGCCTTCTGTTATGAAAGTTGAAGGGGATTTAGATAAAGTACATTTTGAAAAAGTTATCAAAGAATTGATCAGAAGACATGATGCATTTCGGACATCTTTTGAAATGATTGCTGGTGAAGTGGTTCAGAGGATTCATGCTGATGTGAATTTTAAAATTGCGTACATAAATATTGATGATAAGAAGACAGAGGAACAGATCTTTAAAGATTTTATAAGACCTTTTGATCTAAGTCAGGCACCTTTGCTAAGAGTCGGATTAATTGAGTCTGATGATAAAGCATTACTTATCTTTGATATGCACCATATTATCTCTGATGGGATGTCTATGCAGATATTGACAGGTGAATTCGTTAAGTTATACACAGGAATTGAATTACCTGAGTTAAGGATACAGTATAAGGATTTTGCGTTCTGGCAGAATGATCTATTTAATTCAGAAATATTTGATCAGCAGGAGAAATATTGGTTAACAAGGTTTGGAGAGGATATCCCAGTTTTAAATATGCCTACTGATTACCCAAGACCTGCAATAATGAGTTTTGCAGGTAACACCATACCTTTTGCATTTGAAAAAGAAATCACTGATGAATTGAATAAGTTAGCCACAGAAAATGGTGCAACCCTGTATATGGTACTTCTCGCATCCTATAATATCCTATTGTCGAAATACTCAAATCAAGAGGATATCATAGTGGGGTCGCCAATAGCTGGTCGTCTTCATGCAGATTTGACAAATATAATCGGTATGTTTGTTAATACTTTAGCAATGAGAAACATACCATCTGGTCATCTGACTTTCAGAGAATTTTTAAATAATCTAAAAGAAAATGCTCTAGCGGCTTACGAAAATCAGGATTATCAATTTGAAATGTTAGTTGATAAGCTAGATTTGCGTAGAAATATGAGTAGAAATCCTCTATTCGATACTATGTTCGTTCTGCAAAACGCCGAGATGAATTTGCAACTAGAGCCAACTGACCAGGTGGAAACTAATTTAAGATTTCTTACCTTTGGGTTTGAAAATAAGATCTCTAAATTTGACCTTACTTTAAATGCATGGGAAAGTAATGAAAATATTCGTTGTAATTTACAGTATTGTACTAGGTTATTTAAGAAAGAAATGATGGAAAGGTTAATTGAACATTTTCAAAATATTATAACTCAGATCATAGAGAATCCAGATAGAAAATTAATGGAAATCACCATGATCACAGATACTGAAAAAGAAGAATTGATCTACAAACTTAACGATACGAAGACAGAGTATCCTAAACAGAAAACAATTCAGCAGATTTTTGAAGAGCAAGTAGAGAAGAGTACAGATAATGTTGCCCTTAAATATAGAGATCAAGAGATGACTTATTTGGAGTTAAATAATAAGTCCAACCAATTGGCTAGAGTTTTAAGAGAAAAAGGGGTTGGCCCAGATAAAATTGTTGGTTTGATGGTAGAACGTTCTTTTGAGATGATTATTGGTATATTGGGTATTTTAAAGGCGGGAGGCGCTTATCTGCCAATTGATCTAGAAAATCCAGTAGCAAGGATTGTGTTTATCTTAAAAGATAGTGGTACTGATCTTTTAGTCATACATTCAAATCTATCTACATTGATAGAAGATATCCAATTTGATGGTGAAGTAATAGATATCAAGGATAAAGCAATTTCACAGAGTACAGCCAATATTGAAACCGAGGCTAAATCATTTAATTTGGCGTATGTGATTTATACCTCAGGAACTACCGGAAAACCGAAAGGTAACTTAACATCCCATCATAATATTGTCAGAGTAGTAAAAGATACAAATTATATCGAAATCACTGATGAAGACAATTTGTTACAGTTATCTAACTATGCTTTTGATGGCTCGACCTTTGATATTTATGGTGCTTTACTTAATGGTGCTCAACTTGTTATGGTACCGAAAGAGACATTGTTAGATGTATCTGAGTTATCAGAATTAATACGAGAAGAAGAGATCACTGTTACTTTTATAACAACTGCTTTATTTAATATGTTGGTTGATACCAATATTGAGTGCTTTGAGGGTATAAGAAAAATCCTCTTTGGAGGTGAACGGGTATCTGTTCAGCATGTTCAAAAGGCATTAGAATATTTAGGTAAAGATCGTTTAATTCATGTATATGGGCCAACCGAAAGCACAGTCTTCGCAACCTATTACTTTATTAATGAAGCCCAAGAAAATGTAGAGACAATTCCTATAGGTCTTCCGATAGCTAATACCCAGGTTTATATTTTAGATAAAGATGATCAGCTTTGCCCTATTGGAGTTGTAGGTGAGTTATGTATCTCTGGAGATGGATTGGCGAGGGGTTATCTGAATCGATCTGAGCTAACAAATGAAAAATTTATTCCGAATATGTTAACGGATAATAGTGATATAGCCGGAGATAGAATCTATCGAACTGGAGATTTGGCGAACCGTTTAGCAGATGGTAATATCGAGTTTGTAGGTAGAATTGACATGCAAGTAAAAATCAGAGGTTTTAGAATTGAATTGGGTGAGATTGAAAAGAGATTACTAGACCATGAAGAAATCTCCGAGACAGTGGTGATAGATCTTACAGATTCAACAGGTAGCAAATATCTTGTTGCTTACTATGTTGTAGAAAGTGAGTGTGCGTGTGCTAGTGAGGAGAGTTTAGATTTAAGGATTTATCTTTCCAGGGAATTACCAGAGTATATGATTCCATTACACTTTATCAAATTAGATAAATTACCACTGAATAGAAATGGTAAAGTTGATCTACTTACATTACCAGAGCCAGATATCAGTAGAATTGCCAAAGAGTATGTAGCTCCAACTAATGAGATTGAAGAAAGATTGGCAATGATCTGGTCTGAAATCCTTGGGATTAAGAAGATAGGTATCACAGATAATTTCTTTGAATTAGGTGGACATTCTTTGAAAGCGACCTCAATGGTTAGCAGTGTATTTAAAGAGTTCAATGTACAACTCCCGATTAGAGAGGTCTTTAAAACTCCAACAATAGATAAACTTGCTCTTTATATTTTAAATGCAGATGAGAATATTTATAGATCTATTAAGATAGTCGATGATATTGAACGTATCCATTACCCATTATCTTCGGCTCAAAGGAGATTGTATGTATTAAATCAACTCGAAGGAATGAAAACTGGATATAATATGCCTTCTGTCTTGAGAGTAGAAGGTGATTTAGACAGAGAACGTTTTGAAAATATCATCAAAAAATTGATCACCAGACATGATGCATTTAGAACATCGTTTGAAGTGATAGATGGTGAAGTGGTTCAGAAGATTTATGAAGATGTAGATTTTGCTATCACTTATTTGGATTTAGAAGGTCGAAAGTCTGAGGTAGAAAGAACAATAAAAGAGTTTGTGAAACCTTTTGATCTAAGTCAGGCACCATTACTTAGAGTCGGGCTGATTGAGTCAGATGACGAAACAATACTTATCTTTGACATGCATCATATCATCTCTGATGGGGTCTCAATGGAGATATTGATAAATGAGTTTCTTAAACTATATGCAGGAACTGAACTATCAGAATTAAGGGTTCAGTATAAAGACTTTGCACTCTGGCAAAATGATTTATTCAACGCGGAAAAAATCTTAAAACAAGAGGAGTATTGGTTAGGAAGATTTAATGAAGGCACTATTTCTGTATTAAATATGCCAACAGATTATGCAAGACCTTTGATTATGAGTTTTGAAGGGGCGAATTTTAGTTTTGAAATTGATCAAGAAATAACCAACAAATTATACAAAATAGCTAATCAATATGGTGCGACTCTTTATATGGTGTTACTGACAGCATTTAACGTTTTGTTGGCAAGATATACTGGGCAAGAGGATATTATAGTTGGATCTCCAATAGCTGGGAGACCGCATCCTGATCTAGGAAATATTATTGGTATGTTTGTTAATACTTTGGCGATGTGGAATAGGGCTGAGGGGGAGATGGAGTTTGGAGAGTTTCTGGCCCGGGTGAAAGAAAATGCACTCATGGCTTATGAAAATCAGGATTATCAGTTTGAAATGTTGGTACAAAAATTAGATTTACGCAGAGATATGAGTAGAAATCCGCTATTTGATGTAATGTTTGTATTGCAAACGAATCAATATTCTTCAGAAGATATTAAAGCTGATCTTAGATTTACTCCATATAGGTTTGAGAATAAGGTTTCAAAGTTTGACATTACATTAAATGCTAGAGAAAATAATGGCAGAATTACTTGCAATTTTGAGTATTGTACACGACTCTTCAAGAAAGAAACGATGGCAAGATTAGCGAGTCATTTTGGAAATCTTGTAAGTCAAATAGCTATGCATCCTGATAAGAAATTAATGGAATTTGAGATGATTGCAGTAAAAGAACGTGAACAACTACTCTATGAATTTAACGATACCAAACATGAGTATGCAGAAGATAAAACTATACATCAATTATTTGAAGAACAGGTAGACATGAATCCACACAAGGTTGCTGTGGTATATAAAGAAAAAAAACTGACTTATCATGAATTAAATCATAAAACAAATCAATTAGCACGATTCTTTATTAACAGAGGAATTGAGAAAGATCAAATTGTTGGGATTATGATGGAACGCTCAATCGAAATGTTTATTGGTATGTTGGCAGTTTTAAAAGCAGGAGGAGCTTATTTGCCAATAGATCCAAATTATCCAGATGCAAGAATTGAATATATGCTACAAGATAGTGATTCGAAGATGCTCTTAAGCATAAGCCAATGCTTAAAAGATATTGATTACTTTGGAGAAGTTATTACTATTGAAGATTTAGATTTAGCAACTTATGATGAAAATAATCCAAAAATTAAAACTACTCCAAATAATCTGGCATATGTAATCTATACTTCTGGTTCAACTGGAAAGCCTAAAGGGGTAATGATAGAACATCTTGGTATCTCTAATATGAAGACTTATTTAAATCGAGATATTGGTGTAAATGAGTCTGACAAAATTATTCAATTTGCTTCCTGTTCTTTTGATGCATCTGTTTGGGAGACTTATATGGCTTTACTCTCTGGTGCTACGTTATATATTGTTCCAGAAGATGTAATCAATGATTACAAAGAATTTGAAAGATTTATAAATGACAATGCTATTACCATGATGCTATTACCACCTATTTATTTAAGTAACTTCACTGGTGAGAATTTACCAACTTTAAAAAGGGTACTTACTGGTGGATCTGCGACAAATTATGAACTTGTAAATCGCTGGAAAGATATTGATTATATCAATGCATATGGCCCAACCGAAGCAACCATCTGTGTAACTACATGGAAAGCTCCTAAAGGTGATCTTGAAGAAAAAACAATACCTATTGGTAAACCGATCTATAATACCAAAATCTATATTCTAGACAAATATCAAAAGCTTGCTCCAATAGGTGTTCTAGGTGAAATTTGTATTGCTGGAGTTGGTATAGCTAGAGGGTATTTGAATAGACCAGAGTTGACAGCTGAGAAATTTATACCAAATCCATTTGATTCTAGCCAAAAAATCTACAAAACGGGAGATATGGGCAGATGGCTACCAGATGGAAACATTGAATTTCTTGGAAGAATAGATAATCAGGTAAAGATAAGAGGATATCGAATTGAACTTGGTGAGATTGAGCATCAATTATTAGAGCATGAAGCAATAAAAGAAGTGACAGTTATAGATAGGATAGATTCCACTCAAAGCAAATACCTGGTGGCATTTATAGTTGCATCTGATGATTTATCATCAGCTGAATTAAGAACTTATCTGGCAAACAAATTGCCAGAGTATATGATACCATCATATTTTGTAACTTTAGATCAACTTCCGTTAACTTCAAGTGGAAAAGTTGACTACCATGCATTGCCTGTAGTAGAAGAAGGATTAAGATCAAAGGCCGAATATCTACCACCAACAAGCAGAATAGAAGAGATATTGGTTGAGATTTGGAAAGAAGTCTTGGGTGTAGAGCAAGTAGGTATCAGAGATAATTTCTTTGATTTAGGTGGAGATTCAATCAAGGCAATTCAGATTTCTGCTAGATTGCAAAAGTATAATATGAAAGTCGATACAAAAGATCTGTTCCAGAATTTAACTATTGAAGAGTTAGCCGATCAAGTAAAAGTTAAGAAAAACAAAGCTGAACAGGGTTTAGTAACAGGAGAAGTTGAACTAACCCCTATTCAAAAATGGTTTTTCGCTGAAGACTATACTGATATGCATCATTATAATCAAGCTGTGATGTTATATAACCAGAAAGGCTTTGATGAAGAGATTGTCAAAAAAGTTTTTGATAAAATCATTGAACATCATGATAATTTAAGATCAGTCTTTAGAAAAGATGGCGACAAATTTCTGCAAGAGATCAGAGATATATCTGAAGAGTTATACACTTTCAAAAGAGTCGATTTTTTAGATGAAAAACTAGAATCCAATGAAATTGCTCATAAAGTTAAAGATCAAGCAAACAAGATACAAAGCAGTATTGATTTCACTGAAGGGCCATTAGTAAACTTAGGACTATTTAAAACTAATAATGGCGATCATCTACTAATTGTAATTCATCATCTTGTTGTTGACGGAGTATCCTGGAGAATTTTATTCGAAGATTTTAGAACTGCTTATCAACAGGTGATGAATGGTTTCGAGATTAAACTTCAAGAGAAGACTGATTCATTTAAAGAATGGTCAAAAGAAATACAGAAATATTCAGATAGTCCTGAACTTTTGCCGCATATTGAATATTGGAGAAAAATAGAAGAAAGTATAATTCAACCAATACAAAAAGATTTTGAATCGAAGAAAAATGATTTAAGCTGTAATCAAAACATTACTATGAATCTTTCTTTAGAAGAAACTGAGCTACTACTAAAAGATGTAAATCAAGCCTATGGAACCGAGATAAATGATATATTACTTACAGCACTTGCACTAGCTTATGAAAAATGGACTGGAAAAAATAAAGTAGCTTTTGTTTTAGAAGGTCACGGTAGGGAAGAAATAATCGAGGATATTGATATTACCAGAACTATTGGATGGTTCACTTCTACCTATCCAGTTATATTAGAAGTTAAAGAATCAGAAGATTTAGCTTATCAGATTAAATTATGTAAAGAAACTTTTCGACAAATACCAGATAAAGGAATAGGATATGGACTTCTAAAGCATCTTAGTGCTTCTGTGGGTATTGATTTTAAGTTAAAACCAGAAATATCATTTAATTATTTAGGACAATTTGATCAGGATATAAGTTCAGATTCTGAAGTATTTAGTATATCGCCGTTTTCTTCTGGAGAGCCTTTAAGTAAAAAAATTCGACGAAACTTCGCTATTGAGATAAGTGGCATGATTGCTTTAAGTAAACTAAACCTAACTTTTTCTTACAATAAGTTAGAATTCAAACAGGAGACGATTTCAAAATTTGCAGATTTCTATAAAGAAAGCCTGATAAATATTATTGATCATTGTAAGCAGCAAACAGAACAGGAACTTACCCCAAGTGATGTTGGTGATCAGGAATTAACTCTTGAAGAATTTGACTTCATTTCAGATTTTGTAGAAGATTTAGATCTAGATCTAGATTTAGATATTGACGAGGAGGATATTGTATGAAGAAAAAACAACCAATAAAAATGGTTTACCCTCTAACTCCAATGCAAGAAGGCATATTATTTCATTCTTTATTCAATAGTGAGTCAAATGCATATTTTGAGCAGATGATAATTTTTGCCGAAGGAAAAGTAGATCACAAATTATTTGAAAAAGCTTTCAACCTCTTGATTGAGAGATATGATATTTTAAGAACAATATTTTTGCATGAAAAAATAGCTAAGCCTAGACAGGTAGTGCTAAATAAACGTACTACTCGTATCACCTTCAAGGATTTCACAAACCTTGAAGGTGATGCTAAAGAATTGGCAATTAAAGAATTTAAAGAAAATGACTGGAAAAAGAAATTCAAACTCTCAAAGGATCTTCTGATGAGGATAGCAATTTTACAACTTGCAGAAGAAAAATATGAAATCATCTGGAGCTATCATCATATTCTTATGGATGGCTGGTGTATGGGAATTATAATGAACGATTTTCTGAATATATATCGTTCATTGCTCAATAATCAGGAAGCACAATTAAGCAAAGTTTATCCGTTTGGTAATTATGTTAAATGGTTGGAAAAGCAGAACAAAAAAGAGAGTTTTGATTTTTGGAAAAGTTATTTAAATAGTTATGACAAAACTGCACTGATTCCTATAAAAGTCAAACGTTTTGTTGGAAATGGATATATTCAAGCTGAAGAAAAATTTGAGCTTGGAATTAATCTATCAACAGAATTAAGGAATGTTGGTAGGCTTAATGAAGTTACACTAAATACTTTATTTCAAACAATTTGGGGTATTTTATTGCAAAAGTACAATAATGTTGATGACGTAGTTTTTGGTTCTGTAGTTTCAGGTAGACCTTCTGAGATAAAAGGGATTGAAAAAATGGTCGGATTATTTATTAATACAATCCCTGTGCGGATTAATAATAATTTAGATGAAACTTTTTCGAAATTAATCAAGAGAGTTCAAAAAGATGCTATTGCAAGAGAAAAGTTTTCATATAGCCCTTTAGCAGATATTCAATCTAATTCTGAAACAAAACAAAACTTAATAACACATATTATGGCATTTGAAAATTACCCACTTGAAAAAGAAGTAAAAAATCAAAGTGATTCACAAGAGTTACCATTTCGTTTGACTGGTTTGGAGATGTTTGAACAGACAAATTATGGTTTTAATGTATCAGTTGGCCCATCACATAATCTTTCAGTCAAAATCAGCTATAATGGTGCAATCTATGATAAAAAAATTATTGCAAATATTGGAAATCATTTTTTGAATATTGTTAAAACTGTTGTTTTAAATAATGAGATCCCGCTAAAAGAGATTGACATCTTAACAAATGAAGAAAAAGAATTATTATTATATAAATTTAATGATACTGACACAAATTATCCAACAGATAAAACAATTCCTGAATTATTTGCAGAACAGGTAGCTAACTCACCAGAAAAGATTGCTCTAAACTTTGGCAATCAGAAGATGAATTATTTAGAATTAAATAATAAAGCTAATCAACTAGCCAGAGTATTGATTGCAAAAGGTGTAAAAGCTGATGATCTTGTTGGGATGATGGTAGAACCTTCATTTGAAATGTTTATAGGCATCTTTGGTATTTTAAAAGCAGGAGGTGCTTATGTACCAATTGATCCTGCTTATCCGCAAAATCGGATTGAATATATCTTAAACGATTGTAATACCACTATTATACTGGCCCAGCCTACTGTATTAGAAAACATAAATTTTAATGGTGAAATCATTGATATTAAGGACACAATCATTTACACTGATAGTTCTGCAAATTTAGTAAAAAACTCGGACTTGAGCATTCAATCATCTAATCTAGCATATGTTATGTACACTTCAGGAACAACGGGAGAACCAAAAGGAAATTTAACTTCTCATAAAAATGTTATCCGTGTGGTAAAAGATACGAATTATATTGAAATCACTGATAAAGATAACTTATTGCAGTTATCTAATTATGCATTTGATGGTTCTACATTTGGAATTTTTGGAGCCTTGCTCAATGGAGCAGAATTAACTATAGTAGATAAAGAGACTGCTCTAGACTTATCTAAATTATCAAACCTTATCAAAGAAACAAATATCACATTATTTTTCATTACAACAGCTTTATTCAACACATTGGTAGATTTGAATCTGGAGTCTTTTGCTGGTGTAAGAAAAATACTCTTTGGTGGAGAGAGAGTATCAGTACCACATGTTTTAAAAGCTCTAAAATATCTAGGAAAAGATCGCTTGATTCATGTTTATGGCCCAACAGAGAGTACAGTTTTTGCTACTTATTATTTTATTAATGAAGTGGAAGAAAACGCCGAAACTATAGTAATTGGAACTCCAATAGCTAATACACAAGTTTATATTATGGATAGATTTAATCATCTAGCTTCTAGTGGAGTAGTTGGCGAGTTATGTATATCTGGAGATGGATTGGCAAGAGGATATCTTGGTAAACCAAATTTGACTAAAGAAAAATTTGTCTATAACCCTTTAATTTTAAAAGTGATATACAGAACCGGTGATCTTGCCAAAAGATTACCAGATGGAAATATTGAATTTGTTGGACGAATGGATAATCAGGTGAAATTAAGAGGTTTTAGAATAGAATTGGGTGAGATTGAGAATAAATTACTTAATCATAAATTTGTTAAGGAAGCTGTTGTCGTAGATCAAAAAGATGAAACAGGAAATATGTACCTTTCAGCATATTTTCTTTCAGATTGTGAAATATCCAATTCCGAATTCAGGAATCATTTATCACATGAACTGCCAGAATATATGATTCCATCATATTTTATTAGATTAGAGCAGTTACCATTAACGTTAAATGGGAAAGTTGATAAAAGGGCATTACCTAAGCCAGATAACAATATTTTAACAAACGAATATATTGCACCTCGAAATGAAATAGAGGAAAAACTGGCAAATATTTGGGTAGAAATTCTTGGAGTTAAGAAGGTTGGGATTACTGATAATTTTTTTGAGTTAGGTGGACATTCTTTAAAAGCTACATCTTTAGTCAGTAGAATTAATAAAGACATGGACGTGGAACTTCCCTTAAGAGAAATTTTTAAAACTCCAACAATCACAGAACTTGCAAAAAAAATTAGTAGCGCTGAAGAAAACATGTACTCTTCCATAGAAAAGGTTGGAGATCAAGATTTTGCTGGTTATCCAGTAGGATATTATCCTGTATCTTCAGCTCAAAAGAGAGTATATGTTATAAATCAGTTAGAAAAAAATAACACTAGTTATAATATGCCAAACATACTTAAAAACGAAGGAACAATAGATGTAAAACATTTTGAAGAAGTAGTTCAGAAGTTAATTAAAAGACATAACGTTTTTAGAACATCATTTGTGGAAATGGATGGAGAGATTGTTCAAAAAATTGATCAGCAAGTAGATTTTAAGATAAGCCATTTTAAGATTGAAGATGAAACTAAAATTAACACTATCATTAAAGATTTCATTAGACCATTTGATCTAAGTCAAGCACCTTTATTACGAGTTGGAGTTATTGAGTGTACGGATTGTAATTACATTATGTTGGACATGCATCATATTATTTCTGATGGAACTTCAATGGGGATTTTGACAAATGAGTTTGTTAAGTTATACTCTGGTATAGAACTTCCTGAACTTAAGATTCAATATAAAGATTTCTCAATTTGGCAAAATAACTTATTTAAATCTGAGTTTATCAAAAAACAGGAAGAATATTGGTTAAAACAATTTAGCGACAAAGATGAGATTCCAGTTTTAAATATGCCAACAGATTATCCAAGGCCTTCTATTATGACTTATGAAGGGGCATTAAGTAATTTTGAAATTGGCAGAGAACTTAAAGATCAATTAATCAATTTGGCTAATAAGAATGGAGCTACTCTCTTTATGGTTCTGCTTTCTGCTTACAATATTCTCCTTTCAAATTATACTGGGCAGGAAGATATTATTGTAGGTTCACCGATTGCAGGAAGACCTCATGCTGATTTGGAAAATATCATCGGAATGTTTGTTAATACTCTAGCAATGCGAAATAAGCCAAAGGCTTATAAAACATATCTCGGATTTTTAAATGAGATTAAAGAAAACTCTCTACAGGCATATGAAAATCAAGATTATCAATTTGACATGCTTGTAGAAAAGCTTGATTTACGTAGAGATCTTAGTAGAAATCCTTTATTTGATGCAATGTTTGTATTACAAAATTTCGCTACTAAATCAGCTGGTTTGCAAACTGACTTAATGTTTAAACCGTTTAATTATAATTCTAAAGTATCAAAATTTGATATTACTTTGACTGCTTCAGAATTGATTGACGGAATTAAGTTTAGCTTTGAATACAGAACCAGGTTATTCAAAAGAGAAACCATCGAAAGATTTTCTCAGCATTTTATAAATATTCTTCAACAAATTGTAGATAACCCTGTAATTAAACTCGAAGATATTGAGATGATCTCAGAGGATGAAAGATATCAGTTGGTGCATGAATTCAATTCACCAGTGAATGAACAATCAGAAGATCAGATAGATGTAAAAACAATTCATCAACTATTTGAAGAACAGGTAGCAAAAACGCCAGATAATATCGCACTGATTTACAAAGATCAAAAGATGACCTATCAAGAACTTAATCAAAAAGCAAATCAACTGGCTAGAGTTTTGAAGAATAAGCAAGTTAAAAGTGAACAGTTTGTTGGGATTATGGTAGAACGCTCTTTTGAGATGATTATCGGGCTTCTGGGAATTTTAAAAGCTGGAGGGGCTTATCTGCCAATAGATCCTGAGTACCCAACTGAAAGAATCGAATATATGTTGAAAGATACAGATGCGAAAATTTTATTAACTTCTGGTTATCAGTTAAATGAACTTAACTTTGATGGAGTTAATATAACTTTAGACGACTTGAATTTGGACTCATTGGATAATCATAACTTAGAAGAGTATGAACCTAATAACTTAGCATATATAATTTATACATCTGGATCAACTGGAAAGCCTAAAGGGGTTATGATTGAACATAATTCAATTTTCAATACTTTGACATGGCGATCTAACTATTATCAATTTGATGAAAATGATACAATTTTACAAATACCTTCTTTTGCCTTTGATAGTTCTGTAGAAGATATATTTACTGCGTTAATTAGTGGATCAAAATTAGTATTAATAGAACAAAAAAATAGATTAAACTTACAATATTTAAATGAACTTATTCTGGAAACCAAGGTGACTCATTTTCTGATCACTCCAAACTTTTATAATACTTTGTTAAAAGAGATGTCAGATGGATTAACCAATCTGAAGGCGGTTTTAAAAGCGGTTTCTCTTGCAGGTGAGAGTTTTACAAAAGTTTTAGTGGAAGAACATTTTGCAAAATTAGAGAATGTCAAATTATTTAATGAATATGGTCCTACTGAGAATAGTGTTTGTACATCTATTTATGAGTTTCATCCCGACAACATAATGGTTTCAATTGGAAAACCTATCGACAATGTGAAGTGTTACGTCTTAAGCAAGCAAAATAAAGTTCAACCGATTGGGGTTCATGGAGAGTTATGTGTTAGTGGTTCTGGCCTGTCACGAGGTTACTTAAATCGTCCTGAACTAACTGAAGAAAAATTTGTGCAAAATCCTTTTAATAGTAATGAAAAGATATATAGAACCGGAGATTTAGTAAGATGGCTTCCTGATGGAAATATTGAATTTTTAGGCAGAATAGATCATCAGGTGAAGATCAGAGGTTTTAGAATTGAATTAGGTGAGATTGAAAGTCGATTATTGAAACATGATTCTTTGAAAGAGGTAGTAATCATTGACCGTGAAGATGAAAACGGAAACAAGTATTTAGCTGCATATCTGGTTGTAGATGCTGAAATCACAATAACTGATGTAAGAAAATATCTTTCAAAAGAGTTACCTGAATATATGATTCCATCTCACTTTATTATATTAGATAAAATGCCTCTGACATCAAATGGTAAGATTAATCGAAAAGCACTGCCAGAGCCAGATAGCAATATTAGTCAAGAAAGAGATTATGTATTGCCTACAACTAAAATAGAAAAGGAACTGGCGAATATTTGGTCAAGGGTGTTAAAAGTTGAAAGAATTAGTATTATTGATAACTTTTTTGAACTTGGGGGACATTCTTTAAAAGCAATGCAAGTAGTTGCACAGGTGTCAAAAGGGCTCAATGTAGGTCTTCCTTTAACTGAAATCTTTAAAACTCCCACAGTAAAAGAACTGGCTGAATATATTCGTTTGACGGAGAAGAATGTCCACTATGCGATTGATAGGCTAGAAACTAATTCCCATGGGTATTATCCTGTTTCTTCAGCACAGAAGAGAATGATCATAATAAATCAGCTTGAAGTAACTGGTACTAATTATAATATGCCTGGTGCGATGTTCATTGAAGGTAATGTTGATGTAGAACGTCTACAAAAAGTATTTAATAACTTGATTAAACGACATGAATCTTTACGAACATTTTTTGAAATGGTAGATGGAGAAGTAGTTCAGAAAATTCATCAAAATATAGAATTAAAACTAGAGTATTTAAAAATAGATGAAGATAAAGTTGAAGTGATTGTAAAAGAATTTGTCAAACCATTTGATCTAAGTAAAGCACCATTATTGAGAGTAGGTCTTTTTGAAGTAGAAGAGAAACATTTACTTCTCTTTGATATGCATCATATTATCTCAGATGGTATATCAATGGATATATTGACCAAAGAGTTCATTTATCTTTATGAGGGAAGAGATCTACCAGAGTTACGAATCCAGTATAAAGATTTCGCAGCATGGCAGAATAAGTTCTTTGAATCCGAAAAAATGAAAAAACAGGAAGAGTATTGGTTAGAAACTTTTGTTGAAGAAATCCCAGTCTTGAATATGCCAATAGATTATCCAAGACCTGCAGTTTTAAGTTTTGCAGGAGATAGCATTGGAACAGCATTACCTGAAGAATTAAGTACGCAATTAAGAGAATTAGCAAATAAGAATGGTGCAACCTTATTTATGATTTTGCTATCAGCATATAATGTCTTACTATCAAAATATACAGGCCAAGAAGATATCGTATTAGGAACACCAATAGCTGGCAGACCACATGCTGATTTAGAGAATTTAATTGGAATGTTTGTTAATACTTTAGCACTTAGAAATTATCCTGACCAGGATAAGAGTTTTGCTGAATTCTTTACTGAAGTAAAAGAAAATACTCTAAAGGCCTTTGAAAATCAGGATTATCAGTTTGAAATGTTGGTAGAAAAATTGGGTTTACAAAGAGATTTGAGTCATAATCCTATT
>DAOVRZ010000197.1:0-3592 GCA_030627905.1 Halanaerobiales bacterium | reverse complement strand
GATACAATATTCAACAAATAGCAAAGGGACACTTGAGGGTGTCTCTTTATTTGAGTTGCCTACGTTTAGGCGTGGGGTCAAAGACTATGGCCTGATAATATCATAGGCATCCCAATAATGGAATGCCTGAGTAGTAACGAAACTTCTAAGAAGACTAAAGGTTTAATTAATGTAGCTGGTATCTAATCACCGGGTTTAAGTGCTGCTCCAGCAGTTGCTGATATGGTGGTTGAACTTGTGAAGGAAATTAGCAGCGACAATTCAATGGAAATGAGTTTGAAAGAGAATTTTCAGGAGACGTTGCCTGAATTACATTATTTTGCAGATAACTTAGATTCTATGAATAACTAGGAAAAGTTAGTAAAAAGCAATCCTACATATGGTGAGATAATCTGTCGTTGTGAAAAGGTAACAAAAGGTGAGATATTAGAGGCGATTCGTCGACCAGTTCCAGCTAAAACACTTGATGCGATCAAACGTAGAACAAGATCAGGCATGGGGCGGTGTCAGGGAGGTTTCTGTGGCCCTAAAGTGGTTGAAATAATTGCTGAAGAATTAGGAATATCACCATTGAAGGTGACCAAAAAAGGTTCTGGTGATATTGGGTTAATTATGGCTAGAAGAATGACACTGGAGGGAGCAAATGTAAAAGCTGTCTTGGAGATTATGCCATTATCTTCTGGGCTTGTTAGAAATATAGTACAATGTTTAGATGATTTTGATATCCCTTTAAAGTTAAGTCATACCATCACTAACATTAAAGGTAAGAAACGGGTGGAGGGAGTAACAATTGTTCAAGCTGATGAAAACTTGCAACCGATTCCAGGAACTGAAGAAGAGATAAAATGTGATACGGTCTTATTCCCTGTAGGCTTAATTTCTGAAAATGAGTTAACTCAGTAATTGGGAGCAGAATTTGATAGGGCTACTAGAGGTTCGATTGTTAATGAGGCAAGAGAATTAGGTATAGATGGATTCTTCACCTGTGGTAATGTCTTACAAGTTCATGATCTAGTAGACTACGTAACCGAAGAAGGAGAGATCGCTGGTAGAGCAGTTACTAAATATCTTAGCGGTGCAAGCGTGAAACGTACTCAGCCAATAAAACTAATCCTTGATGAAAATGTAAGCTATATTGTTCCACATCAAATTGATTATCTTGAGAAAGATAGAAAAAGAATTAAGCTATTTATGCGAGTATGGAAACCTGCTGAGAATGTTAGAGTAAAATTAGTGAAAGATAATGGTGAAGTTTTGGCAAGTTATAAAAAGGAGGAGGAAACACTTCATGGCTAGAAATAATATGGTATGTATTAGGTGTTTGAAGGGTTGTTATGGCAGGAGGATTAATAAATGAACGGTCTGAGGTAGAGGAATTACTTGAAAAAGGTGTATTTGCTGTGTCGAGTAGTAATAAAGAGTTGTGGGAATGGTAGATTTTTATAAATGCATGTCTGAGCCAAATAAAAACCGTATTGGTGTTTTATTCCAATGCGGTTTTTTATTTGTTTAGGAAAGTATGCTTTTTGAAGATTGTAGAATATCGTGACCAAAAAATTAAGCAAGTCAGCATTTATAATTCGGTTTTAGAAGTTGAATGTTTCATCATTATTTCGTAGGTATCTTTTTCCGAAGCAATAAGTTCATGACCATTTTTTTGAAGGAAGATGTCTATAGCAACAAGCTATTCTTTTATTCCCGTCTATAAATGGTTGATTTTTGCATAGATGAAAACCATATGCTGCAGCCATTTTGAAGATGGAATTGTGTAAAAAGCAACTACCAAAAGTCATTTTAGGTTGTTCGAGTGCAGAATCGAGTAGTGTTTCATCTCGGATCCCATAACTTCCACCATATTGTTTAATGAGTTGGTCGTGAAGAAAAAGAATAATCTTTTTAGGAATGAAGTTTATAAGACTCATTTTGATAAAGCCTTAAGTGTATTTTTATATTTTTGATTAGTATTTTTGAATGCTTTAATCCATTGCTCAAATTCTGGGTCATAAGGAGTTAAAGTAAATCCATCTTTTTGCTCTATGACATGAAGTTCAATACCTTCTTTTAAGTTGTATTTTTCGAGCAATTCTTTAGGAATAGTAAAGCCACAAGAATTTTCGACTTTTCGAAGTTTTACTGTTTTCATAATCATACCTACTTTACTTATATTATAACATTTGTATTACATTATATTCACTAAAATGAGTAAAGTTTTTTGAATACTTTACTCATTTTAGTATGTCACTTACCCTACCGTCATAACCACGTCTTTAAAGTTAATAAATATGTGTATAAAAAAGGCTGTGAGATGTTGCATAATAGCCGAAATATCTAATTGCCACTACAAGACTCATTCACTTGACTTTACTGGTAATTTACTGTAAAATATAATGTAAGGATTACCTAAAAATAGGATAATTTAAATTGGAAGGTTATATTACTTTATTATTACTACTATATTTTATTATAAAGTATTCAATATAATTCATGTTAAAATATTTCGTTAAGAGAAGAGGGGAAGCTAATGAAATTTGAAAGTTTTGAATGTTCATCTGCACAAAAAAGGCTCTATATGTTAAGAGAATTTAGTGGAGATAGTACAGTTTATAATCTTCCACATGGAATGATTATTGAAGGAGACTTAGATCAGAATAAATTCTTAACAGCTTTTAATATATTGATTGAGAGACATGAGGCATTACGGACAGCATTTGAGTTTAAGAATGGGAAGATATTGCAATGTGTATATCAGCAAGTCGATTTTTCGATAGATTATAGTGAAGCAGATGAATCTGAACTTGATGAACTGATTAACAGTTTTATCAAGCCTTTTGATCTTAGCAAAGCACCCTTAATGCGTGCAGAATTAATTAAACTTGCAAAAGATAGATACCTATTTATGTTTGATATAGATCATATTATTACTGATGGTTTTTCAAATGGAATTATCGTTAATGAACTTATACAGCTTTATTCAGGGAGAGAACTAGCAGAACTCGAAGTTCAGTATGTGGATTTTGCAATATGGCAAAATGATTTGTTAAATAGTGAAATGATTAAAGAACAGGAGAATTATTGGTCAAATGTTTTTAGTGGTCAACTACCAGTATTGAATCTGCCTTTAGATGAGAATAGACCTGAAAAAATGATTTATGAAGGTAGTAATCTACATTTTGAATTGGATGAAGATTTAACCCATGAGATAAAAGAGTTATCTCGTGGTAGAGATGTCACTGTATTTATGTTTTTATTTGCGGTATACAATACTTTCCTTGCAAAATACTCTGGTCAGGAAGATATTATTGTTGGAACACCAGTTGCAGGAAGGCAACATAACGAATTGAGAAATACAGTAGGTTTTTTTGTAAATACAGTTGCTATGAGAAATTATCCTACTAATGATAAACCGTTTTCGCTTTTATTAGAAGAGGTAAAAGAGAATGCTTTAAACGGGTACAAAAATCAAGATTATCAATTTGAAATGTTGATTGATAGATTGAACCTGGAGCGGGATTTGAGTAGAAATCCTCTTTTTGATACAATGTTTGTTTTCCAAAATATTAATAACTTCGAGCTTGAAATTGAAGGTTTAAAG
>DAOVRZ010000199.1:0-3515 GCA_030627905.1 Halanaerobiales bacterium | reverse complement strand
CCTTTGTTTTTCTGTCGTTTCAATTTTTGTAGGTTGTAATAGCATAATAAAATAACTCCTTAAAGTTTTTATTTTATTATACATTATTTTGTTTGTTTTGTGAAGTAGTATCTTTAATAATTAAGCTATGTTGCACTAGTACATCGACTTTAAAGGAGTGTTGAATAAAATGAAAGAGATACTGTATTTAGAAACATTGGAACAGATTAAAGCTATTTCCCATCCGCATCGCTTAGCTATTCTTAAAACGTTTGCTCACAATAAAGATAAACCTTTGACAGTGAAGATGATTTCAGATGAGTTGAAAGAAACCCCTTCAAAAATCCATTATCACCTGAAGGAATTAATGAAAAACGATATTTTAGAAATTGTAGATACCAGAGAGATAAATGGAATTATCGAAAATTTTATCTACCAACTGCCAAAATGATTACTGTGAAAAAAGAGGGGCTACTCCAAATGATAAATGATATTCTTGAAAATACTCGTATGGAAATATTAAAGTATAAGAATTCGACAGAAATAGAAGATAAAATTGATGAATTATGTACTCTTTTTTGAGTGGTTTATTCATAGGAATAATAATAACATCAGAATAAATATAAAATATTTAGCAGGAAAACAGGTAATTTTCTAGAATTAATATAATGTAAATATTTTTTCTCACCCTAACATCTTAAGGCTACCCTTATCCCCTAGGGTAGCAACATCCCATTCCATTGTATTATTTTTACCCTGACTTCCTAAGGAAGTCTATTTTTTTGTCAAAAAGTTTTAATTGGTGTAGTATTAGTTAGGATTATGAAGACTCAACTTTATTATGCGGCCACCTTGACGTTCTTCACATAAAAATGCTATAATTAAGCGAAGAAAATTATATATTTGCCATTGCGAATTAAGGGAAAACGGTGTAAATCCGTTGCTGTAGTCGCAGCTGTAACCAGTGATGAGAGTTCTAAACTAACCACTGTACTGATGTATGGGAAGGATAAGGGCTCAAAGATGAACTGGAAGTCAGAAGACCTATCGTATTTGGATATTCACGAATTTCTCCGACTTAGAGGATGTGGATGAGTTTGAATCTATTTACATATAGATAGTTGTTTTTTGTGCTAGATTTATAACCGTTCTCATCTTACAGTGAGAGCGGTTTTATTTATTTTTGGGGGTGGTTTTATGGGATTAACTTTAGTAACTGGTGGAGCTAGAAGTGGCAAGAGTACGTTTGCAGAAAAATTGGTGAAAGAGTTTTCAATAAAAGCAGGTGTTAATGGAAAAGAAGGTGATGTCCTCTATATTGCTACAGCTATTCCTTTTGATGATGAGATGAAAGACCGGATCAGAAGGCATCAAGCCCAAAGACCAGATTATTGGCGAACAGTTGAAGCATATCGCGATTTAGATCAGGTTATAAAAACAGCAAATGAAAATGTCATTCTCTTAGATTGCATAACGGTGATGGTTACTAATCTTCTTTTTGCAGGGGATTTAGATGAAGACAATCCTGATCGTCTTCAAGTAGAAAAGATTGAAGCAGGTATTATGGCGGAAATAAATGTGACGCTTAATGCAGTTCAGAATATTTCTGATTCTAAAGAAATGTGTGAAGTAGTTTTTGTGACCAATGAACTTGGTTTAGGTCTGGTTCCTGCTTATCCATTAGGAAGGATTTTCCGTGATATTGCTGGACGAGTTAACCAAAGATTGGCGGAGGCTAGTGATCAGGTATATTTTGTGGTATCAGGAATTCCAATGTTGATCAAGGGAGATGAAAGAAAATGAAAAATTTAATTTTGATGACTCAGTTAATGACCAGAATACCTATTCCGATTCCAGTTGATTTTAAAAATGAAGAACTGGGAAAAGGTAATGTATATTTTCCTTTTATTGGTGCAATAATTGGAGTAATTCTTGCGATAGTCTATAGTTTAGTCTTTTATCTGTTTGGAGATGGATTTTTAAGAGGGATTTTGGTGATGGTAGCCTATCTTTGGGCCAGCGGTGGTTTACACATGGACGGCATCAGTGATACCTTTGATGGATTATGGAGTAATCGTTCACGGGAGCGGATGTTGGAGATAATGAAAGATAGTCGGCTTGGGGTTTATGGGACACTTATATTAATTGTAACGATGCTAACATTAGTGGGTACTGTACAAGAATTACAGGGCCAGTGGCAATGGCTAATCCTAGCCCCAATGTTAGGACGTTATGGCTGTGTTGTAGGAAACGCTATTTCTAAATATGCTCGTGAAGATGGTATGGGTAAATATTTCATCCAGAATTGTGGAATACGAGAACTTTTGTTAGCATCTTTATACACCTGGCCTTTGACTTTTATTATTAGCGGAGTAAGTGGGTTGATCGTACTTGTTTTCGTGATGGCATTTACATATTTGTTTACTCGTTGGGTGCAGAATAAGATTGGTGGAATTACAGGAGATGTTATCGGTGCTGTTATAGAATTAAATCAACTTTTGGTTTTACTTTTCGCAGTAGCCGTAATTAATCTTCATTAATATATATTGAAGGAGAAAAAACAAATGGAATTGATTCTCATAAGGCATGGACAGACAGAGGCAAACAGACGGGGGGCTTTTCAAGGTTGGTTGGATTTATCTTTAAGCGCTCAAGGTCAGAAACAGGTCAAATGTTTAAAAAATGAGCTTGCGGATTATAAAATTGATAAAATCTATGTGAGCCCATTAAAACGTGCTGTAGAAACTGCTCAGATTATTAGAGAGGGTTTAAAGAATCCACCTGAATTGTTAAAGATGGAAGATTTGAAAGAGATGAACTTTGGAGATTGGGATGGTCTTTGTTCAGATGAGATAGAGACTAATTATCCCGAAGAATACTTAAGATGGCAAAAGGATTGGCAGAGGGTTGTCATTCCTGGTGGTGAGAGTGCTGAAAAGATGTATGAGCGTGTGACAAATTGGGTCGACGAATGCTTAACTCAGGCAAAACCTAATGAAAAAATATTGCTGATCTCTCATCAAGGTGTGATTTTGCAGATTATTTCTTATCTTCTGGGCATGAATCTAGCAGACTGTTGGCATTTTCGAGTTGATCCTGGGAGTATGTCTGTTATCCAGATTAAAAGTGATTTCCCAATTCTGACTTTGTTAAATTATAAACTATAGCCTAAGAAAAGTGAGGTTAGACTATTGACAACTAAATTGCTAGAAACAATTAAGAAAATCAGACCTTTGGATACAGAAATGATGGATAAAGTTCGAGAATATCAGGATCACTTAACAAAACCTCAAGGAAGCCTAGTGCAACATAGCTTAATTATTAAAGATACTACTTCACAAAACAAACAAAATAATGTATAATAAAATAAAAACTTTAAGGAGTCATTTTATTATGCTATTACAACCTACAAAAATTGAAACAACAGAAAAACAAAGGGTAATTTTGGAAAAATTATCAAAAGGTACACATGTTAAATTAAATTTAAAAACAAGATCAACCCTGATTTTATATGCATCTGAAAACGAAAGCAATGG
>DAOVRZ010000043.1:0-41209 GCA_030627905.1 Halanaerobiales bacterium | reverse complement strand
CTTTGCTCGAATAGGGCTTATTTCTGCTTTTTGGTTATATTACAATTATCAAACTGGTGCTTCGATTGAGGACTATATAAAGTATATGAAAGACAAACAAAAGAAGAAGCATAAAAGGAGAATACAGAGAACAAGAGAACGCGGTCAAGATTATTATAATCCTGAACGCGTCCGTAAAATGAACTATGCACAAAGACTTGCAACGTATTAAATTCAAATCAAACACATTGGTAAGCCGTATGCCTTAATAGAGCACGTGCGGTTTGATGAAATGGTTACCCTACTCTATTGTTCTAAGAATTAGGAGGAGAAAAATGAATAGTCAAGAAAAGAGTTTTAGCTTTCTGAGTACCTTATTTGTTATACTTATTGTAATCAGCAATATTGTAGCTAGCAAGATTATTACTATTGGTGGAATGTTTGTTCCTGCTGCTGTTGTTTTTTATGCAATTACGTTTGCTCTTACTGATACTATCAGTGAAGTGTGGGGTAAGGAACGGTGCAAATTTGTTGTCAAGATGGGTCTTGGGGTGAGTTTACTTACAGCAATTCTTATAAAAGTTGCTATTTTATTGCCACCCGCACCGTTTTATCAAAATCAAGACTCTTACGCTTTAATCCTCGGGGGTTCAATTCGGATAACAAGTGCTGGATTGATTGCTTATATTATTAGTCAATTTCATGATATTTGGGCCTTTGCTTTTTGGAATAAGATTACAAAAGGGAAACAATTATGGCTTAGAAACAATGCTTCTACCTTGGTCTCACAATTAATTGATACAGTTATATTTATTACGTTAGCTTTTTACGGTACAGGTATGCCGATTGTTAATATGATCGTCTCACAATACATTATTAAAGCTATCATTGCTATTCTAGATACCCCAGTTGTGTATTTACTGGTATCTCTTTTTAAAAAAGAGAATAAGAATGTGAGATGTACTGTATGAAGAGAATCGGAATTACCACCACAGTGCCAGTAGAAATTATCTATGCCTCAGGAAATACACCTGTAGATTTAAATAATCAATTTATATCTAGCTCTCATCCTTTAAATTTGATTGAAAAGGCTGAACAAAGAGGATTTCCAAGAAATAGTTGTGCCTGGATTAAAGGGATATATTCTGCAGCTTTAGAATCAAAAGTTGATCATGTAATTGGTGTTTCTGAAGGCGATTGCTCAAATACAACAGCCTTACTTGAAGTGTTAAAAAGGGATGGAGTTGAGGTTTTTGAATTTAGATTTCCTCATGATAAAGATCGGGAAGTACTTGCTAAGAATATAGATAAACTTTCTTCCTATTTGGGTACTTCGAAAGAGAAGATTGATTTTATACGAAAAGATTTAAATAGGATACGAGGAAAACTTGCTAAACTTGATAAGCTTACCATATTAGGTCAAGCTACTGGGTTTGAAAATCATCTTTGGCAGGTTAGTGCCAGTGATTTTAATGGTGATTTTTTACGATTTGAAAGAGAATTAGATGATCTACTTGATAAAATAGAAATGCGACCTTATATGGAAAGAAAAATTAGGTTGGGATATATTGGTGTACCTCCGATAATAGGTGATCTTTATAATCAGATAGATAAATTTGGAGGGATAGTCGTATTTAATGAGGTACAAAGGCAGTTTACTCTTGCAGATGGAATAAATCTTGACCTGATCGATGCCTACTTAAAATATACATATCCTTATACCCTTGAATTTCGATTAAATGATATTATAAATCAGATTAATTTGAGGAAACTAGATGGATTAGTTCATTATACTCAGGCATTTTGTTATCGAGCAATTGAGGATATGGTTATTCGTAAGGTGGTTAACATCCCTGTTCTTAAATTGGAAGGAGATCAACCGGGAAATCTAGATGGTAGGAATAAACTAAGATTAGAAGCATTTATAGATATGTTAAAAGATTTGAGGAGAAATTTGTGATGAAGATTTTAGGAATAGATATTGGGAGTACTACCACGAAAATTGTCTTGATTGAAGAGAAAACTATAATAGATACCAAGATAATGAGTTCAATGAGCTTTTATCGTGATTATTGTTCTAGAAATAGAAATGGGATTTTTTTGGATATAAAATCTTTGGATTTGGGTGATGTTGATAAAATTGTCAGTACAGGTTATGGTAGAAATAATGTTAGATTGTTCAATGCTGAAGCAATTAATGAATTAAAAGCTCACTCTTATGGAGCGATCTTTACTACGGGTTTGCGTGATTTTACTTTACTGGATATTGGTGGCCAGGATAGTAAAGTGATTCGGGTAGAAAAGGGGATTATTGTAGATTTAGAGTTAAATGACAAATGTGCTGCCTCGAGTGGGCGGTTTATTGAAAATATGGCTAGAGTTCTTGAGGTTAAGCTCTCCTGGTTAGCTGAACAGTTTCAAAATCCAGTTCTACTGAATACAACATGTGCAATCTTTGGTGAGTCTGAGCTGATTAGTAATATTGCTGAAGGAATCAACTTCAAGGAATTGGCTGCTGGAGTGAATTTCTCTCTTTATAAGCGGATTGAACCGATTTTAAAAAAATTCCCCCAAGATCTGCTGATCTTTACAGGTGGAGTGGCATATAATTTGGCAATTAGAACCTTCTTGAAAGAATTAAATTATCAAAAAATTATTATACCTAAGTTTCATCAGTTAAATGGTGCGATTGGATGCTGCTATTATGGACAAAGGTTTTGACTAATAAAAAAACGTTCCTCTTTTAGTTGGAGGGATGTTTTTTTATTGTTACTGTATGGAATTATTTGAAGGATTTTAATTGTAGATAGAGAAATACATTAGAAGTATTATCATTATAGCTTAAGGAGGATACGCATGAAAAACTCCAGTATAGAGGTTATTGATCTAAAAAAATATTACGGAGAAGTTAAAGCAGTTGATGGAATCAGTTTTCAAGTTGAGAAAGGTATGGTCTTTGGAATGTTAGGTCCTAATGGAGCAGGGAAAAGTACGACTATTGAAACACTTGTCGGTCTTAATCAAAGAGATAGTGGTCAGGTAAATATTTTAGGGCTTGATCCAGAAAAAGATCTTAAGGATTTAAAAATGAAAATGGGTGTTCAACTTCAAACCCCGTCATTATTTACGAGACTTACTGTAAGTGAAAGTGTGAATCTTTTTGCAAGCTTTTATCCAAATCCGCTGTCAACAGAAGAAGTATTAACAAGAGTTGGCCTTGAAACAATGCAAAAAAAACAAATCCAAGCTCTATCAGGTGGTCAGCGTCACCGGTTAGCAATCGCTTTAGCCATGGTCGGAAATAGTGAAGTTATTTTTCTTGATGAACCAACAACAGGATTAGATCCACAAGCACGGCGGCAATTATGGGATGTAATTTTTCAATTAAAAGAAGAAGGAGTAACAGTTTTTCTAACAACTCATTATATGGATGAAGCCGAAAGATTATGTGATCAACTTGTTATAATTGATTATGGAAAGATTATCGCTAGTGGTGCTCCAAAAGAACTGATAAACACTTATTTTTCAGATAGAGCAGTAGAATTTAAAAACCCCGGTTTTACGGAACAAGAGAAAATTGAAATTGAAGAATTAAAGATTGCGAATCGGATCAACTATGAAACAGAGGAGAATAATATTATTCTGTATACCGATGAGCCAACCCAGACAATTACACAATTAATAAATTATGCTGAGAAAATTTCCAAACCAATTGATGATCTTGTTGTTCGACACGCAACTTTAGAGGATGTATTTTTAAAGCTTACAGGAAGGGGTATAAGAGAATGAAAATATTTAAGGAGATGTTTGTGGCAAGTGTGAAAGATATGGTTCGTGATCGAGCATCTTTATTTTGGTTTTTTGCATTTCCTCTGATCTTTATATTTATTTTCGGAATAGTATTTTCTGGTGGAGGAGATATAAATTATTATGTGGGGGTAGTAAATGAATCAAATGACCCAATAATTGCTAAGATAGTAGAGGGAATTAACTCAGTTCCTGCATTTAATGTGACAACTGGCACAAAAGAAGAAGAGCTTAAAGCTATTAAGGAGGGTCACCGAAATACTGTTTTGATCATACCTGATATAAGTGTACAGGATTTATATAAAGGAGAAACAATTGATATTCCTCTTTATGTGGATGGCAGTGATACGACAAATAATCAAATATTGACGTCAATTTTTGATAAGGTTTTTGTAGGTATTGAAAATAATATTACTGGAAAATCGAGACTGTTTAATATTAAACAACAACCTATTCAATCAAAACAATTATCTAATTTTGATTATATTCTTCCCGGAATATTAGCTATGTCTATAATGCAATTAGGCCTTTTTGGTTCTTTGAGATTTTTAAGTTTGAAAGAGCAAAAGATTGTAAGAGGTCTTGCGGTTACTCCTCTACCTAGAAACATAATTATTTCCAGTGAGTTTCTTCTTAGACTATTAATGAGTATGGTTCAGACATTCTTGATTCTCTTTATTGGTCAAGGGGTATTTGGAGTTACAATTATAGGTAGTGTTTTTAAAGTAGCAGGTATTGTAATATTAGGAGCTTTGACTTTTATCAGTATGGGATATCTTTTAATCAGTTTTGCTAAAACTCAAGAAAGTGGAAATGGAATTATACAGGCTATTCAATTTCCGATGATGTTCTTATCTGGAACTTTTTTTCCTATCGCTATTATGCCAGATTATATTAAACCTGTAGTTAGAGCTCTTCCACTAACTTATCTAGGAGATGCATTGCGACAGGTTATGATTGGTGCTACGCCAATGTTTAGTTTATCTACAGATTTGCTAGTGTTAGTTGCTTGGTTAGTGGGTTGCACAATTCTTGCAATTAAGTTCTGGAAATGGGAGTAATGAATGAAATAAATTAACGTGATGATGTGTATATATAAGAGATAAAATATTTTAGGGGGTTAGAAATGAGAAAATTTTTAGTCTGTTTTGTATTTATTCTTGTTTTTACTATGGGTGTGTTGGCTTATGAAGAAACTAGATTGTTGGAGTTAGTACTTGATAATACATCTACTCTTAGAGTAAAGTGTGAAGCTGGTGATTTATCTATTGAAGGCGTAGACGGATTAGAGCAGATTGAAGTTATTGCGGAAATCTATATCTCTAAAAGTAAAGACAAAGCTGAAAAAATTATAGATAGAGATTTAGAACTCTCGTTAGTAAAAGAAGGAAAACATGCAGTTTTATCTTGCGGTTTTGATAACAATAATGTTTCTTCGTGGTTGTCTTTTTTCTTTGGCAATAGTTATAAAGGAAGCGTAGATTTGATTATCAGAGTACCTAATGATATTTTATTAGATATAACTGATGGTTCTGGTAATATTATCATCAAAAATTCCAAAGCGAAGGTTGAAATAAACGATGGATCTGGAGATATAGAAATTTTAGATTGTTTTAATGATCTAGAAATTGTTGATGGTTCTGGAGATCTTATTATAAAAAATATTAGAGGTAATGTTCAGATTGATGATGGCTCAGGAGATATAGAAATTTATGATATTAATGGATATGTTACTGTGAAGGATGGATCTGGATCAATAGATATTGATACAGTCGAAAAAGATGTAAAAATTATCTATGCTGGATCAGGTGGAATAGAATTTTCAAATATTAAGGGGCAAATTATTCAATAGATATTTCATCGACTATAATAATTGTTCAAAAGCCCAGAACTAATCTGGGCTTTTGTTAACTTATGAAGATGGTTATCTTGCCTTGATGGAAGGAGTGGGAAGATGAAGACATTTTTTAATATACTCAAATTTAAGACAGGTAATTTTGTGGTCAAGCGAGAGAAAAAACGAAATTGGGCATTATATTTATTATTTATTATTATACTATTGTTTACTATTTCTTTAGGTATATATTTCAAGGAATCTCATCTTCGTACTACGCATGAAAATGAAGCAATGATTGTAGATATTCAACCTTTAGGGATACATCCATTATGTCCTACATTTTATGAGATAAATTTAAATCTAGCATTAAGCGAGCATAAATTTTCTGCAGAGGTTTCTTTGAAATATGATGAAGAGATTAGAGCAGGTACAACAATTCCATTTACTCTTTATCACGGAATGAAAATTATAAGTGTGACCAATGGAAAAGGATTAGAAATAGCTTATACCAGAAAAGGAAACTGGATATATTTTCAACTAGAAAAACCGCTTCATGAGATTAAGGTAATTTATTCAGGTATAGTGGGCCAAGAGTGGAAATCTGATAGTTTTCAAGAATTAGGACTTCGTCAAATTGTTGATAAGGATCTTGTTTTCCTTTCAGCAGTAGGGGGATGGTTTCCATTACCTGGCGAGATAGATTTATTTATAAAATATAATGATTATCTAGACTCCAATTTTCATAACCTCCCTGAGAGATTCTTTTCTATAAATATCGAGGATCAGGGTGAACTTAAGTATGTGGTTCCAAACTATTTTAAAACAAATGAGACAGGAACTTTTTATAGAGTGAAGTTACCTTTAAATGAGATAACTATAATTGGGGCTGAAAAAAATGAAAAGATTCAGGATATATTGAAGAAAATTATCAAAGGTCAACCTCACTCTGGTTAACTGGAGGAAGTTCTGTCTATTAAGAGGAGGTAAATTTTTATGAATATGTACCAATTAAGAAGAGAGCAAGTTATCACGAAAATGAAAGAAAATGAATTAGCGGGAATGATTCTCTTTCCTTCTCCAAACATGTATTATATGACTGGATTCCATACTTTTCCAGGAGAAAGATTATTGTTAGCAATTTTTCCTATAGAAAGCGATCCCTTTTTTATAGCGCCAAAGCTTTATGAAAGCCAGATTCGTCAAGAGTCCTGGATTCAGGACATAGTTTGCTGGACAGATGAGGAAGATGCTTATGAAATATTAAAAACGGTCTTTGCTGAATTAGGAATAAATGAAGGTAGGTTTGCAATTGATGATACTATGTGGGCTGATCAATTCCTTGGTATAATGAGTATATTTCCAAATCTAGAATTTCAATCAGTTGGAAACCTTTTAAATGATTTACGGCTTATTAAAACAGCTGATGAGATTGAAATGATTAATAAGTCCAGCCAGATCGTAGATGAAGTGGTTGAAGCGGTTAAAGAGTTAATAAAACCAGGAATGACAGAGATCGAAGTTGCAGCACTCATGGAATTTGAAATGAGAAAGCGTGGTTCTGAGGGTCCGTCTTTTGAAACCATTGTCGGTTCAGGGCCAAACTCTGCGATTCCTCACTACAATGCAGGAGAGCGCAAAATACAGAAGGGTGATTTTATTGTTCTAGATTTTGGCGCTACATATAAAGGTTATTGTTCAGATACTACAAGAACCCTTTGTGTAGGCGAACCCACTCCAAAAATGATAGAAGTTTATAATATTGTGAAAGAAGCACAAGAGATCGGTGTTAGAACTGCAAAACCAGGGATCAAGGCCTCTGAAGTAGACGGTGCGGTAAGACAATATATAGTCGATAAAGGGTATGGAGAGTACTTTACTCACCGCACAGGTCATGGACTAGGTCTTCAGGTTCATGAAGAGCCTTACATCTCAGGAATTAGTGATACCATTTTAAAGCCAGGTATGGTCTTTAGTGTTGAACCAGGTATCTATATTGAAGGGGAGTTTGGAGTTAGGATTGAAGATATTGTGCTAGTTACTGAAACAGGGTGTGAAAGGTTTAATAATTCATCTCGGAAATTGAATATAATTGTAGGTGGTGACTAAATTGAATGATAACTATTTTTACGCTCCTGTTCAAAAAGTAACTTTAAAACCAATTGAGTGTGATGGTTTATTAAAGAGATTGGTGGAGTAAAGTTATAAAAAGGTCATGCTAACATTATGCATGACCTTCAAATTTTTCTATGCTAGTTTTTTAAGCTTTCTATTTTTTCTTTCTTTATAATATTTAGCCATTGCACTAACAATCGCTACTGCAAAAGCAATTGAACCTGCAATCATTAGAGTTTCGATTCCTGTTTTTACCCCTTCGATATATTCTCCTTTTATCATAAAAAGCATGGTATGATATGCTGGAATTCCTGGTACTAAAGGAATAATGCCTGCAATAACAAAGACAGTGACAGGAAGGTACCCCAAACGGGCGCAAACTTCACTGAAAATTCCTACTAGAAAAGCTGCTATAAATGAAGCAATCACGACACTTCCGAGTAAACTTTTGCTTATCAAAAATCCAGCCCAACTTATGATTCCGGTTATTCCTAATAGCCATAAGCTTTTTTTAGGAGCCTGAAACATTACTCCAAAACTTAAAACCATTAAGAATGATCCAAAAAATTCAATTAATATTTTCATACTTGGAACACCCCCAATGCTAGTGCTACCCCTACCGCTAGACTTATAGCAATTAACAATGCCTCAATCCCGCGGCTATTTGCAGAGATAAGATCACCGCTTATGGCATCACGAATTGCATTGGTTATTGATACCCCAGGTACAAAGGGAAGAATTGAACTAACTATGATGATACTCAATTGATCTCCAAGCCCATTTTCAAAACAGACTAAAGAGATAAATCCAGCTATAAATCCAGCTATTAATTGAGGAACAAAATTTACCTCTTTCAAAAAGCCAATTTTTTTGATTACAATTTGTGCAAACAGACTTGCTAAAAAGGCAGGAATAATATTGATAATACTTACCTTAGCTAATAGCACATTCATCGAACCACCAAAAGAGCTTAAGAAAATGACCCAATTAACACGATACACATTTTTGGCATCATTTATTTCATTTAATTTGTTCATTGCATTTTGATAATCTAGAAGATTAGATTGTAAGTTACGAGAGAAAGCGTTTACATCACTGATCTTTGTTAAATTTAGATTCCGGCGATGGATTCTTAAAACTAAAGTTTGTGAGATAGAATCTTTATTATCCACTGAAATAAAAATGCCAGTTGGTGTGACTACACTTTGAACAAATGGAATTCCGTAAGCTTTACAGATTCGTGTAATTGTGTCTTCAGTGCGATAGATCTCTCCACCATTAGAGAGGATAATTTGGCCTGCAATTCCAGCAATATCTAAGACTTGCTTTGAAGTAAGCATATTTAACACTCCTATAAAACAAAAATTTATTCTTATTTATTCTATCATAAATCTTTTTATGTGAACAGTAGTTTAAAAAGGACAGAATATTTTTTTTATTATTAACCTGCTATACAGCTTTTTTAATAATTTTCAGAAGGAGATTTAATTTCTTAGGAGAAGATTCCTAGTGTAGTAGTTTTAATACTACTTATAAAATTCTGGTGATTCAAGCCTTCTGATAATGTTATTAAAGGAAAACACGGTATATTTATCGAAGTGATTTAATACAGTAAAATACTTAAGAAAGGATGTTTTGTATGCAAAAAGCTATGGTATACATATCTTGGGAGAGAGAAGGTATTAAAGAAGAAATAAACTTTTCTATCATAGAATCATATACTCATCACAATCTTAGTGTTAATATTTCCCGTGAAGAATTAAAACATGGGCACCTCTATTCAGTACAATTGAAACCTAATAATATCATTAAACTTAAACATTTATCTATAAGACTAACTCCAGAGATGAAAATGGATGATAAAATGTTAGTGAACGGATATCAAAATTGGTCTGAAAGTATGGAATTAGGATCTAATGATCGTATTCGTCCTATAAAACATTCTGTTAAACAACTTAATGGAACTATAAAAGAAGAGGAGATTTTTAAAACTCCCAAAAAACCTGGTCATTTTCATTCATGGACTTATACATACTTTCATAGAACTGGTATTCCAAATTTGATGATGGGCTCAATTGATGAAAGTTTTGCTTTGACGGCCTTTAAGTATAATTTTCATGAAAACCAATTAGTTATTGAAAAAGAATTGAATTATCTTCTTATAGAAAATGATTCTATTCCTTTTCAAATATATATGGGAGAAGGAACAGAAAATGCTCTCTGGAATGAGTATACTTCTTTGATCCCTAACTATAATCAATCATATAACAAAGTTACTGGATGGACAAGTAGTAATGCCAATAGTAAAATTAATGAAGAAATTGTTTTAGATAACTTAAATGCTCTTAACGATGCTCAGATTCCTTTGGATGTTTTTTTGATTGATCATGGATATCAAAAATTTGTGGGGGATTGGTTGGAAACAAATAAACAGTTTCCGTATGGGATGAAACATATTGCGCAAAAAATTAAAGAAAAAGGATATCGTCCAGGAATTTGGTTAGCACCGTTTATCTGTGATGAAAAGTCCTCAATTTATAAAAATAATCCTCAATGGCTTTTAAGAAACTCTAAAGACCAGCCGATTAAGGTAGGTAAGAATCCGATTTGGAAAGGCTGGGCATATGCTCTAGATTTTTATTCTCCTGGTTTTAAAGATCATTTGCGGAGAGTATTTAATATTATTTTTGAATGGGGTTATGAATTTATTAAACTCGATTTCTTATATGCAGCAGCTTTACGATCACATCGTGATAAAACTAAGGGCCAAATTTTATCAGATGTGTTAACTTTTATCAAGGAATTAGCTGGTGAGCGGATAATCTTTGGAAATAATCTTCCTATTGGCTCAGCTATAGGACAATTGGATATTTGTCCTATAGGAAATGGAATTTCTTCTATAGATAAAAATAAAATAAATTTAAATTCATTTATGAATGCCTTTTTGAGATCTCCTTTAAATGGTAAAGCTTTTCTGAATGATAATGATAGATTTATTCTTCGTGATGAGAAGGGTACTATAAGTGAAATTAATAAAGATCAAAGATATACCAGATTTGTCTTAAATAATCTATTAGGTGGGTCGATTTTTTTCTCAGATTATATTGATGAGTATACTCCTGATGAAATGAAATTGCTAAAATCTATGTATCCGAAAGTTAATGTAGATATTGTAAATATTATCGATAAAGATTACTATCATATGATAAAATGCAACATAAATGATAAAGAATATACAGTTTATATTAATTTTAAGCCAAAGACTTGTAAATTTTATTTGGATCAACCATCTTTTTCTGAAGAGACGGGTTTTCTTTCAGCAGGTGCAGAAGTTGAATTGCGTTCACACCAAACCATTTGTTTTCATAAAGTGAACACGTCACCAAAATTACCATATTTATTAGGTAGTTTTGGTCATATCTTCCCAGGAGCTCAAGTGGAGTCATATAAAGCAGAGGGGGAGGAAGTAGAAATTTCTTTAGTTGAAGGAAATTATCAGGAGACAGAAGTTTTTATTGGTGTTCCTAATCGCTATACAAACCTTAAAGTTAATGGTAAATTTCATTCTGTAAAATTAACAAATAGAGGTTCAAGATATGTTTGTGCGAAACTGAAAAACTCGTAAGTTTTAGATAATAAAAAGGTCATGTCAAAATCATTTTTGACATGACCTTATAAATTTAAACTATTTTACTTTCTTATTCATCGAAGGAGGCATTTATTAACATGGTTTTTTGCAATTTGTTGAAATTGAAGCATTTCTTTTTCAGTAAATGGATGAGTATCTTGATAAAGCGGATCTAATGTGGTTTCAGGCCGAAAAGTTTGTAATACATAAAGTGGAACTGATTCAATTAACCCTACCATTTTATGAAAAATTTCTTTATTATGAAACTTAGGATGGAGGGTAGTGCGAAATTCAACATTAATTATTTTTGAATTGTCACTGACTTTTGAAATTTCTTTTAGGATTTGAATGCTCTCGTGAATTAAATTCAAATTTACAAAGGTAGAAGTTAAATTACTATACTCTGAGATACAAGTCTTCAAATCCATAGCGATATAATCTACTAAGTTTTCATTTATTAACCTTGTTAATAGTTGGGGATTGGTACCGTTGGTATCTAGTTTGATATGATAACCTAACTCTCTAATTTGAATGATTAGCTCGACTAATTTGTCCCCATGAAGAGTTGGTTCACCTCCAGTAATTACTACACCATCAAGAACTTTTTTTCGTTTTGTCAGATGTTCAAAAATTATTTCTATGGGAATGGGTTTAAGATTAGGAGAATCAGCATTCACTATTAATTGGGGATTATGGCAATATGGACAACGAAAATTACATCCTGAAGTGAATAGGATAGAGGAGATATGACCTGGAAAATCGATTAATGAAGTTTTTTGACATCCAATAATAGGAATCATACTTACACCTCCTGAAATATATAAAGAAAAGGGGATGATTCACATCCCCAGAATTATGTTAGCAACAGATTTCAGTATTAAATTTATTCTCTTTAAGTTGTTCATCAAAAGTTTTGCGTTCTTTAAACTCAGATTTTTTACCTACATTCCATTGGGATACAGGAGAGAGAAAACCTACGACCCTTGAATAAATTTCACATTTTTGACGTTTCTTTTCCATAATTTAGACCTCCTAAAATAATTAATTTATCTTTTGAAATATGACCCTTACTTCTATAAGTGGGGGCAATTGTTTTTAATCTTCAGTGGGGGTAGAATCCCCCACTGAAGCCCCGATGTTCAGCTTTAGCTGAACGAGTTCACTTCTTCATCTATTCCCATTTCAGCATCACATTTAGGGCAATATTCATGAGCTCCAGGCAAATATCCGTGAACTGGACAGATGGAGAAGGTAGGTGTAACCGTAAAATAAGGTAAATGATAATTTTCTGCGATTCGTTTTACTAAAAGTTTACAGGTTTCACCATCAACTAATCTTTCTCCAATAAATCCATGGAAAACAGTTCCACCTGTATAACGGGTTTGTAATGGATCTTGTAAATCCAATGCATCAAAGATATCGTCAGTATACCCAACTGGAAGATGGGTAGAGTTTGTGTAATAAGGATTAGCACCATCATTATACGCGTCTTCATTTGCGCAAATAATATCAGGATAATGCTCCTTATCAAGGCTAGCAAAACGATAGGCAGTACCTTCAGCAGGAGTTGCCTCTACATTGTAAAGATGATCGGTGTCTTCCTGATATTCTAACATTTTAGCTTTCATAAAGTCTAAAACTTCAATAGCAAAACGACGGCCTTCACGACTTACAATATCTTTGCTCATAAAGTTGACAAGACACTCATTCATTCCATTTAAGCCGATTGTATTGAAATGATTTTTCCAATACTGATCAAATCTGTTTTTCATTTCGCTTAAATAGTGACGAGAGTAAGGGTATAAGCCAGCTTCAGTGAATTTTTCTAAAACTTTGCGTTTAATTTCTAAACTTTCTTTTGCTAGATCCATTAACTCTTCGAGACGATCGAAGAAAGCTTTTCGATTTCCTTTAGTTAAATAACCTAATCGTGGCATGTTAATCGTAACAACGCCAATTGAACCTGTCATTGGATTTGCACCAAAAAGACCGCCACCGCGTTTTCTTAGTTCACGATTGTCCAAGCGTAATCTACAGCACATACTCCTGGCATCATCTGGATTCATATCTGAGTTAATAAAATTACTGAAATAAGGTACTCCATATTTAGCTGTCATTTCCCAAACTGGATCCAAAACAGAGTTAGACCAATCAAAGTCAGATGTAATGTTATAGGTAGGGATTGGGAAGGAGAATACTCGTCCTTTAGCATCCCCTTCAAGCATAACTTCTGCAAATGCGCGATTGATCATATCCATCTCTTTTTGAAATTCGCCATAAGTCTTGTCCATTTCTTTTTCGGCAATTACGACAAGCTCATTTTTTAAAAGACCAGAAGCCTTTAAATCAAAAGTAATGTTGGTGAAAGGGGTTTGAAAACCCACACGTGTTGGTACATTCATATTGAACAAAAACTCTTGAATGGCCTGTTTAACTTCTTTATAGCTCAATCCATCATAATATATATATGGAGCTAGGTAAGTATCAAAATTAGAAAAGGCTTGAGCACCAGCGGCCTCACCTTGAAGGGTATAGAAAAAGTTTACAATCTGACCTAAAGCAGTTCTAAAATGTTTGGGTGACCCACTTTCGATTTTGGTACTAACTCCTCCGAAACCGTCTTCTAGAAGCTGTTTTAAGTCCCATCCACAACAATATACTGAAAGATGGCTTAAATCGTGAATATGAAAATCCCCTTGTAAATGAATATCTCGAATCTTTGTTGGATAAATCTCATGCAACCAGTAATGTGCACTGATATTTGATGAAATGTGGTTATGCAATCCCTGTAACGAATATGACATATTACTATTTTCATTTACTCTCCAGTCTAACTGATTAAGGTAATCATTAACCATTGTAATGCCACTAGAGAGAAGATTTTTAGTCTCACGGATTTTGGCATGTTGCTCACGATACAAAATGTATTCTTTGGCAATTTCAGTGTAGCCTTCTTCCATTAAGATTTTTTCAACTAAATCTTGAACCATCTCTACATGTGGAAAACCATTTTGTTTGGAAAATAGTTCAAGGTAGGAGATAACTTTGTTGGTTAATCTTTGGGTTTCTTCTTTGTTAAATTTATCATTTGCTTTAAAAACTTTTGCAATAGCAGAAAAGATTTTTTTTTGATCAAATTCTACTTTCCTACCATCGCGCTTGATAATAAGCTGTATTGCTATATTCATTCTAAAACCTCCTAATTTTCTTGCTATCATTCTATTTTAACCAAATCAAGTCTAAAAGTCAAGAAGTACCACAACATATTGTGGTATTCTAAAAAAAATACGCAATATGTTGTGGTGTCATTATCAGAAAAAATAAAAACATCTTATTCGTAAAGTACTTCTTACTATTCAATACTTCTTACAAAAACTCCTGCTTAGGGTTTAGAATTTTTCTCATATTTTTTTCAACAAATTTCTCAATATTTGCAGGAATTTAACCCATAGAATAGAATATAGATAGCATAGATTTCGTTAGGAGAAAAAAGATTGAGAAGATGTTTGAATTGAAAGGAGTGAATATTGTTTCTTTTCTCATCTGACTGAAAAAAGGATTTTAGTATGTAGAAGAGTTTACTTTGGTAGTTATAAATAGGATGTGTAGAGAGAATTGAGTAATCATCCAGATTACTTTTAATTGTGAAGTTGAGAAACTGAGTATTAACTCAACTTGAGGCATGATATATAAACGAGGTGACCATAAAAATGGAACCGTTTTTATCTATAAATGCGTATCTCAACAATATCATAAACAAAAATACTGGATTCCTCTCTTATCATTTAATTTTTTTAATGGTTACTGTGGCATTATTTTACCGCGTTAAAGCGTCGGTGAAACAATGGGACAGCTTTATTTATGCCTAAAATTAGAAAAACTTTATAAATTTTAAAGGAGGCTAGTAAAATGGCCAAACAGACAGGGATAGTGACAATTAAAACAGAGTGGTGTAAGGGATGTAATATATGTGTTTCCTTTTGTCCAACAAAGGTATTGGCATTAGAAAATAATGTCTGTGTGCTGGTGAACCCGGATAAATGCATCGGGTGTAAGATGTGTGAACTGCGTTGTCCTGACTACGCAATTTCTGTTGAGGTGGTGAAGGAAAATGAAAAATAAAGAAATTTTAATTCAAGGAAATGAAGCTGTTGTTGCAGGAGCTATAGCTGCTGGATGTAGATACTATGCTGGTTACCCTATTACACCGTCTTCTGAGATTGCTGAAGGGATGTCCCGCCGGCTTCCTCAAGTAGGAGGCAAGTTTATTCAGATGGAAGATGAGATTTCTAGTATGGCAGCAACGATTGGAGGCTCTTTAACTGGGCTAAAAAGTTTGACGGCTACAAGTGGCCCAGGTTTTTCTTTAAAGCAAGAAAATATTGGTTTTGCGGTTATGACTGAAGTGCCTTGTGTAATTGTTAATGTTCAAAGGCTGGGACTAAGTACAGGACTACCAACTTCTCCAGGTCAAGGAGATATGCTTCAGGCTAGGTTTGGATCTCATGGTGATAGTTCAATCATAGCACTTACTCCAAGTAATGTTAAAGAAACTTTTGATCTAACAGTAAAAGCTTTTAATTTAGCTGAGAGATTCCGTACACCTGTTATTTTACTGTTGGATGAGATTGTTGGGCATATGCGTCAGAACGTAGCACTACCCTCCCAAGAGGAGATTGAGATAGTAGACCGTAAACGTACAACAGTTGATCCAGAAGAATATTTCCCATATGAGCCTGATGAAGATTTGGTTGCACCAATGGCAGATTACGGTACAGGGTATCGTTTCCATACTACAGGTTTATTCCATGATAAGACTGGTTTTCCAAAAGGTCAGTCGCCAATGATCGCAGATCTTTTGCATCGTTTACATGATAAGATTTTAAATTATAAAGATGAAGTTATTATGATTGAAGATAAATATTTAGATGATGCTGAAGTTGTTGTTTTGAGTTATGGTGGCATTATGGGTTCATCGATTGACGCGGTAGAACGTGCTCGTCAAGAAGGAAAGAAAGTTGGTTGGGTTAAGTTAATTACTATCTGGCCATTTCCAAATGAATATTTGTTAGATTTAGCAAAGAAAGTAAATAAGATTATTATACCTGAGCTTAACTTAGGACAGATTAAACGCGAAGTTGAACGGGCAACACGTGGCGAAGCTGAAATTATTGGTCTTCAAAAAGTTGATGGAGATATAATCCGTCCTGAAGAAATTCTTACAATGATTCGGGAGGTGATCTAAGTGAAAAACGATTTGATGAAATATTTCCGTGAAGATAAGTTACCCCATATCTGGTGTCCTGGATGTGGTCATGGTATTATCATGGGTGCAATGGTTCGCGCTATTGGTCAAGTTGGCTTAGATCAAAATAAAACAGTTGTTGTATCTGGTATCGGATGTTCTTCTCGGGCTACTGGATATATGAATTTTGATACTTTACATACTACTCATGGTCGGGCTATCGCATTTGCAACAGGAATCAAGTTTGCGAATCCTGAACTGAATGTAATCGTTATAACTGGAGATGGTGACGGTTCCGCTATCGGTGGAAATCATTTGATCCATGCTTGCAGAAGAAATATCGATTTGACTGTTGTTATGTATAATAATAATATTTATGGCATGACCAGTGGACAGTATTCTCCACTGACTCCTAAGGGTAAGAAAGCGACTACTGCTCCATATGGAAATATCGATCCTGAATTTGATGTCTGTAATTTGGCAAAAGGTGCAGGGGCCAGTTTCGTTGCTCGTGGAACTGCATATCATACAAAACCATTAATCAATATGATTGTTGAAGGTTTACAACATAAAGGTTTTTCTTTTATTGAAACTTTAACTCAGTGTCCAACAAACTATGGGCGTAGAAATAAGATTGCAGATCCAGTAGAGATGATGAAATGGCAAAAGGATATCGCAGTTACCCAAAAAGCTTATGATAAACTCTCAGAAGAAGAAAAAGCTGAAAAGATAGTCACTGGTATTTTGCATCATGATAAAAATAAATCAGAATATACTGAATCATATAAGGAAGTCATAGACCTAGCCTTGAAGGGAGGTCGTAAATAATGGAACGTTATGAAATTCGTTTTAGCGGTGCTGGTGGTCAGGGCTTGATTCTTGCAGGAATCATTTTGGCAGAAGGAATGATTTTGCAGGGTGGATATAATGTAGTTCAAACCCAGTCCTATGGGCCGGAAGCAAGAGGTGGTGCCAGTAAAGCTGAGGTGATCATTTCTGAATCAGAAATTTATTTTCCAAAGGTAAAAAATCCTGATTTGATGTTAACTTTTACTCAAAAGGCTTTTGATAAATACGTAGATGATATTAAGCCAGAAGGTATTCTTATTGCTGATGAATCCATCGACACTTCTGGTCTTCCTACGACTGTGAAAGTATATAGTTTGCCAATTCTTAAAGCAGCTCGTGAAGAGATTGGTAAATCATTGGTGGCTAATATTATCTCGTTAGGTGTCATCTGTAGTTGTGTTGATTTTATGCAGGCTGACATGGTGAAAGAAGCAGTGCTCGCTAGGGTTCCTAAAGGAACTGAAGAGTTAAATACGAAAGCTTTTGAACTAGGTTTGAAAATGTTAAATAACGTTTGAAAGCGCAAAGATTTGGAAAAAAGCGGGAGGATCTTTGCTATTGATCCCTCTAGCCCTTTCACAGATGTAGACAATCTGGTGCCCTGGTTACAGGGCAATCAGGAATAAAGGAGGCTTATTCATGAAAATTGACCATCTGGGTATAGCAGTAAAGAATCTTGAAGAATCTTTAAAATTTTATCATGAACTTCTCGGTTTGCCTTTAAAGGGTATAGAAGAGGTAGAGAGTCAGAAAGTTCGGGTAGCATTTTTACCTGTTGGAGAAAGTAAATTTGAACTTTTAGAGCCAACTGATCCTGAAAGTCCTATTGCAAAATTTATAGACAAACGGGGAACTGGTGTTCACCATGTAGCTCTTAAGGTTACAAATTTAGAAGAAGAAATTGAAAGATTAAAAGCTGCAGGAGTAAGATTTATTGGCGAGAAACCTACAATTGGTGCAGGAGGAGCTAAAATTATTTTTGCTCATCCAAAAAGTACCAATGGTGTTCTTTTAGAACTCTGTGAAAAACCTGAATAGAAAGGAGGTGCAAAAATGTTTAACACTGACGAAAGATTAAAAGATCTTCAAACCAGAAAAGAGAAGTTGCGTCTTGGGGGAGGAGAAAAAGCTATTGCCAAACAACATCAGCGTGGTAAACTGACTGCCTGGGAAAGAATCGAGAAGCTATTAGATCCAGGTAGTTTTCAGGAATTATCTATATTTATTACTAATCGGTGTGAAGACCTGGCTAATAAAGAAATCCCTGGTGAAGGTGTCGTTGTTGGGTATGGTACAATCGATAAACGATTGGTCTACGTCTTTTCTCAAGACTTTACTGTTATGGGTGGATCTTTAGGTGAAGCGCATGCTCAAAAAATCGTTAAAGTTATGGATTTAGCGCTGAAAAATGGTGCTCCCTTAATTGGTTTGAACGATTCAGGTGGTGCTAGAATTCAAGAGGGTGTTGATGCACTTAATGGGTATGGGAAAATCTTTTTTAGAAATACTATCTCATCTGGTGTTATTCCACAGATTTCAGTTATTTTAGGACCATCAGCTGGTGGTGCAGTATATTCTCCAGCAATTACAGATTTTATATTTATGGTTAATCAAACTAGTAAAATGTTTATTACTGGCCCAAGTGTAATAAAAACAGTAACTGGGGAAGATATCTCTGCAGAAGCTTTGGGTGGAGCTATGACACATAATCAGATAAGTGGTAATGCTCATTTCTTAAGCCAAAATGAAGAAGAATGTTTTGAAATGATCCGCATTCTTTTAAGCTATTTACCATCTAACAACCAAGAAGATGCACCATCTTATGATTCTCAGGATTCTCCTAACCGAAAAACGCCTGAGCTTATAGATCTCGTTCCTGCTGATCCTAAAAAAGCTTATGATATGAGAAATGTAATTAATTCTATAATGGATGAAGGAAGTTTTACAGAAGTTCATGCTCATTTTGCTCAAAACATTACAGTTGGATTTGGACGTTTAAATGGTGAGGCCATTGGTATCATTGGTAATAATCCAATTTCAATCGCTGGATGTTTAGATATAAATGCATCTGATAAAGCTGCTCGTTTTATTCGATTCTGTGATAGTTTTAACATTTCATTACTCACTTTAGTGGATACTCCGGGCTATCTTCCTGGTACAGATCAGGAATATGCTGGAATCATTCGTCATGGCGCTAAGTTACTTTATGCTTATTCTGAAGCGACAGTACCAAAGATGACTCTGATTCTTAGAAAAGCTTACGGTGGTGCATATCTAGGTATGTGTTCTCAATCTATAGGTGCTGATGTAGTTTACGCCTGGCCAATTTCTGAAATTGCAGTAATGGGGCCAGAAGGCGCCGCAAATATCATATATCGTAAAGAAATTGAGGGTGCAGAAAATCCTGCCGAGATGCGTCAAAAAAAGGTTCAGGAATATCGTGATAAATTCTCCAACCCTTATATTGCAGCAAATCGGGGAATGGTTGATGACGTGATCGATATTGCCGACAGCCGGATTGCTTTGATCAACGCATTTGAAATGTGTAAGAATAAGCGTGAGTACCGTCCACCTAAGAAGCATGGTAATATTCCATTATAAGGAGGGGTAACATGCAAGAAAGATTTGAGATCGGCTGGCAACTATTAGTTTTAGGAATGGGAACTGTATTTATCATGTTATATCTTTTATCAGTCGTTGTGAAATATATGGGTAAATATTTTACAAAAAACAATAAGCAGCAAGCTGTTACTCCAGAAAAGAAAGTTATCAAAAAAGTCAAAAACAACAATGATAAGATCGCAGCCGTTATGGCAGCAATTCAGGTAGTTATGGGTGGTACTGATTATCAGGTAATTTCCATAAAACCAAAAGGAAATTCTACTTGGAAACAATCGAATCAACTAACCGAGTTAACATACCGGGGAAGGAAGGAGAATTAAGCATGAGACAATTTCTAGTGAGAGTAAATGGAGAAGAGTATCAAGTAGAGGTTGAGGAAGTACGAGGTGGAAAGAGACCTGCTCAAGTAGCGCGTCCAATAACTCCTGTAACTCCTCCAGCAACACTTACTCAAAAGCCAAAACCATCAGCTAATGCTGAGGATTCAAATATAGTCGCACCTATGCCAGGTACAATTCTTGCTATTAAGTTCAAAGTTGGTGACAAGGTTAATCCTGGTGATACAGTGGTTATTCTCGAAGCTATGAAATTAGAAAACAATCTAACAGCAATGGCATCTGGTACTGTAAAAGTTATTTCTACATCTGAAGGTGCTTCTGTTAATCCCGGCGATTTATTGGTTGAGATTGCCTAAGATGAGGTATTTTCTCTCTTGGGTTTATAAAAATATTATTTTTTAACATTTTAACGAATTCTTTCTTGAAAAATTTACAAAAAGAAAAAATTTTGAAAGAGGAAAGAGGGACCAAAATGTCAAAAAGACAAAATTTGTATGAAATCGTATTGGAACAGGTAGGCGCAGCTTGTAACGCACTAAAAGTTGATGAGGCTGTTGGTAAACTTTTAAAAGAGCCAATGAGAACATTAAATGTTTCATTTCCTGTAAAAATGGATGATGGTTCTATTAGAGTTTTCACAGGTTTCCGTTGTCAGCATAATGATGTATTAGGACCAACTAAAGGTGGTATTCGTTTCCATCCACAAGTTGATATGACTGAAGTTAAAGCGTTAGCTGCCTGGATGACCTATAAATGTTCTTTACTTGGCTTACCATATGGTGGAGGTAAAGGTGGGGTAGAAATTGATCCTCGCGAATTGTCCAAAGGTGAATTAGAACGGATGGCTCGCGCATATATCCGTGCAATTTCTCCAATTATTGGTGATCATAAAGATATTCCTGCTCCTGATGTAAATACAAATCCACAAATTATGGCATGGATGGTTGATGAGTTCTGTAAATTAAAAGGTCAAAATGAGCCTGGGGTAATTACTGGTAAACCAGTTAACTTTGGTGGTTCCCTTGGTAGAAAAGAAGCTACTGGGTATGGTGTTGCACTAACTGCAAAATTGGCTGCTGAAAAGATAGATATGTCTTTAGAGAATGCTCGTGTAGTTATTCAAGGTTTTGGAAATGTTGGTAGCTACGCTGTTAAGACTCTTTCTGATTGGGGCGCAAAGATTGTAGGAGTTGCAGATTATACAGCAGCAATTTATAATGAAAATGGTCTGAATATTGACGATCTTATGAATTATGTGAATAATCATGATAATGTAGTGAAAGGTTATCCAGGAGCAGAAAAGGAAATGAATCCTTGCGAATGGTTGGATTTCGAATGTGATATCTTGATTCCTGCGGCTTTGGAAAATCAAATTACTGAAGAAAATGCACACAAAATTACAGCTAAGATTATCAGTGAAGGTGCTAATGGACCTACAACTCCTGAAGCAGATCAAATTTTATTTGAAAAGGGTATTCTTGTTATTCCAGATATCTTAGCTAATGCTGGTGGAGTAACTGTATCTTATTTTGAATGGGTTCAAAACTTAATGAACTTCTACTGGTCAGAAGCAGAAGTTATCCAGCGTTTAGAGGATCTTATGATCAGAGCTTTTGAACATGTGTACACTACTTATGCAGAAACTGAAGGCAACAGTATGAGAGTTGCAGCTTACATGGTATCCATCAAGCGTTTAGCTGATGCTATGGAAATTCGTGGCTGGTTTTAAGAAGAATTAAGAATTAAGAGTTGAGAATTAAGAGTTACTAATGCTCTTGGTTCTCAACTTTTTTATCTTTTGAGTTAAGACCCCCATTTCTATAAGTGGTGGGAATGAAGGTAATAAAGTTATCAGGAAATTTCTTAAAGCACGAAATTATACAATTTTCACTCATATATAATCTAGATTTTATATATTTATAAAAAAAGCTTCGCCCAAGGGCAAAGCTTTTTTTATAAATTCTTAACTCTCAATTCTTAATTCTTTAAGTTTTCGTGCACTCTTTTGAGCATTTTGATAATTGGTAAATCGTATGGGCATTTGGATTCACATTGGCCACAGGCTATACAGTTTTCAGCTTTTACTTTCAATGATTGATAGCGCTCTTTAGCCCATTCTGGCATATTGTAGCGGATAGCATAAGCTTCTAAGATAAAATGTGTAGGAATATCGATTCCTTGTGGGCAAGGTGCGCAATAATCACATTTACGGCAAAATTCTGTACCTAGAAGATCTGCTTCAGCTTGTAGAGCTTTATTTTCTTCATTTGTTAAGGTAGGGTTAATTAGTGCTGTTAAATTTTCATCAATCTGAGTTTGGTCATCCATACCAGGAATCACAACACTTACTGGATAACTTAAAATAAATTTTAAAGAAGGAACAACAAGATTTTTTAAAACTCCTCCAGCTACAGGTTTCATTATAATAACACCTATATTTTTCTCTACACAAAGAGAGAATAGTTCTTTTGCAGCATCGTTTTCGATTATGTTAAAAGGAACTTGAATTGTATCAAATTTATCTCGTTTAATTGCTTCAATAAGTACTTCATTTTTATGACTAGTTATACCTATGTATTTTATTTGATTTTTTGCTTTAGCTTCTAATAATGCTTTATATGCACCATCGTCGCTTAGAATCTGATTGAGAGCATCGATTGTACGAACAAGGTGACATTGATATAGATCAATTGTATCAACCCTTAGGTTTTTAAGACTTATGCTGATCTCTTCAGCCATGCCTGCATAATCTTTTGACATTGCTTTAGTAGTGATTATAACTTTATCCTGATATTTAGGCAGGATTTGTCCAATTTTTTCTTCACTATCAGTATACCCTCGGGCGGTATCAAAAAAATTAATTCCCTTTTGAATTGCATATTCCAATAAATTTGCTGCAGCTTGAGCATCAATACGTTGAATTGGAATAGCTCCAAATCCGACAGGATTAATATCCAGTTCTGTTTTACCAAGTTTTCTTATTGACATCTTAGCATCCCTCCAAATAAACTTACAATATAAAACTAACTTATTGGTCATAATAATAGTATTATACTTTCAAAAGTCAACTCCTCCCGAAACATTCATGAATTTTCAGTTTGCGGGTAAAAATATATTTAGAAGAGAGGTGAGATCAAAAAGTGGAGACGTTAGATAGCTTAGGAGCAATATTGAATGGTGAAACAGTAGCAATTCACATGTATGATTCATTTATACCTAAAATGAAAGATTTGGAGATGAAGAATACTTTTCAAACAATACGAACTGGACACAGACGTCATCTTGATCAAATCACTAGAAGAATTGAAGAATTAGGCCATAGGCCACGCATTCAGCTTGGATTAAGAATGAAGATAGGAGAATTTATGATCGATGCTAGAACTCGTGTTGGGATTGCGCCAGATAAGATGAGTCGGTGGGCGTTAAAGGGTGAAGATATGGGGATTACTGCAACAGAAGAGGTAATTAAGGGTGATTTAGACGAAGTAAGCAAAGAACTTGTAGGTATAGTACTTGGGGAAAATAGGGATTATATTAATCAGTTAATGGAATTTATAAATAAGTAAAATCTAGTTATTATATCGACTTTAAGGTATGGAGTTTTACTTCATACCTTTATTCTAAATATAAAATTTTTTCAAATGATTTAAAGATGATTCGCTACAATGAGTTGGAAAAGGCATGCGATGTTTTAGGAATAAAATATGAGTATATTTAGCTAATTCTTATAATATAGTAATAGCAGGGGAAGAATAAGGAAATACTTTGTTTGAAGGGATGTGTAATATATAATATATCTTGAGGAGGTAAAATATGAGTGAAAACTTAAACTCCTATCAGATTGTTTTACATCAAATGAATGAGGCCGCTGATATAATAAACTTAGAACCAGGTGTTAGAGAAATTCTCAAAGAACCGATGAGATTTTTTACTGTTTCATTTCCTGTAAAGATGGAAGATGGAACAGTAAAAAATTTTATTGGATTTAGGTGTCAACATAATGATGTTTTAGGGCCAACAAAAGGAGGATGTCGATTTCATCCACAGGTTGATGTAGATGAAGTAAAGGCATTGGCAGCGTGGATGACCTATAAATGTTCCTTAGTAGGTCTTCCATATGGAGGTGGTAAGGGGGGAGTTATTTGTAATCCGAAAAATCTTTCTAAGAGAGAATTAGAAAGGCTGAGTCGTGGTTTTATCCAGGCAATTGCTCCATATATTGGTCCTACGAAGGATATTCCTGCCCCCGATGTATATACAAATCCACAAGTAATGGCATGGTTTATGGATGAATTTAGTCGTGTTGCAGGTCATCATTCACCAGGAGTAGTAACAGGAAAGCCAATTGTCAATGGTGGGTCATTAGGTAGAAACTCTGCAACTGCTCGCGGCGTTATGTTTACTACCCGTGAGGCTGCGAAGAAGATTGGTTTAGATCTTGATGGGGCGATTGTTGTTGTTCAGGGTTATGGAAATGCTGGGAGTTTTTCTGCTAAATTTTTTGATGAGCTTGGCTGTAAAATTATAGCTGTCAATGATTCTACTGGTGGTGCTTATGATCCAAATGGGATGAATCCAGAAGAGTTAGTAAAATATAAACAATCTACTGGAACTGTTAAAAATTTTCCAGGTAGTGTCGATATAACTAATTCCGATTTATTATCCTTAGAATGTGATATTCTTGTACCTTCTGCACTTGAAAATCAGATCACCATTGAAAATGCAAATAACATTAGAGCGAAAGTAATTGCTGAAGCTGCAAATGGGCCAACAACACCAGGAGCAGATAAAATTTTATTTGAAAAGGGTGTAGTTATTATTCCAGATATCTTAGCAAATGCTGGTGGGGTAACTGTATCTTATTTTGAGTGGGTTCAAAATTTAAGTAATTATTATTGGTCAGAAGAAGAAGTGGATCAAAAACTAGAGAATGTTATGATTAATGCATTTAATAAAGTTTGGGAAATAAAAGATAAATACAATGTGAATATGAGAGTTTCTGCATTTATAGTTGCACTTGAAAGACTTGCCAGTGCTATGGCGACGCGTGGTTGGGTGTAATAAAAAACCCTTAAAAATCCTCTTATTAAGGGTTTTTAAGGGTTTTACAAAATCTGAGCTTATTAATTTCTTGTTACTTCATATTTTTCAGCTAATTTTTTGACTTTTTTCGTATATTTTTCTTGTTGTTTCTGCTGAAGAAGAAATTGAATTAATTGATCTTTAACTTCTTCAAAAGTTTTACTTTTAACTTCTTTCTTATCAGTAACTTTAATAATATGATAACCAAATTGAGTTTTAACTGGCTCACCAATTACATTAAGCTCTTGACTAAAAGCTGCACTTTCAAATTCTGGAACCATTTGACCTTTTGTAAAGAATCCCAAATCGCCACCTTTGCTCTTTGAAGGGCATTTGGAGTATTTTTCAGCAGCCTCTTCAAAAGATAAACCATTATTCAAGTTATTAATAATTTCTTTAGCTTTGTTTTCATCATCTACAAGAATGTGGCTAGCTTTAGCACTTGCAGGTTCTTGCATATGTGCGTTATTTTGATTATAGTAGTTAAGTAATTCTTCTTCATCAATTTTGATATTGCTTAATAATTTTGTGATTGCATATTGTTTCAAATAATTTTCCTTGAATTTATCAATTTCTGCTAAGAATTGTTCATCTTTGTCTAAATTATTGTCAATTGCGTCTAAAGATATTAATTCTTGATTGATCAGTTCTTCTACTAATTGCTTTTTACCTTGCTCAGAGTTAAATTGAGCTGCTTGTTGAGGGTTAAAAGTTTTCATTATTGATTCTACATCTAATTCTGTAATTTCCTTACTACCAACTATTGCTAAAACATCTTTTTTTTCCATTTAAAAGTCTCCTTTATTAATTAGTTTACTTTCTAGCTTCTTAACTACTTTCAGAGGCGATTTGACTCTTTCTAAAAATGTAGTTAAGGTACCATTGTTATAATATCATAAAAAGATTATAATTCCAATAGTTTGAGCAAATATTTATACTTTTGATTTACTACACTGTAAAGATGTAAATATAAAAACTCAAGTTATATCTTGTGTAATTGAAAAAAAAGTAGTATAATAAAACCAAATGAGTAAAATTATCAAACAATTAAATATTGTACGGAAAAGGTCATTTCATATGCCTTTTGTACTTATGATATTAGGGGGGTGGCAGACTCACTAAGGATAAACTACTAGAAAGAATTACTTAATTTAGTTCACTGAAAGTAAATTTTTTTGTTTGTTTACAATATTTAGAAATGTTTAACGACATTTCAGAAGGCGAGGTTCCTATCTTTTATAGGTGGGGGTAGAAGTCTTACAATAATTTTGAAACTTCAGTGGGAGTTTAAATCTCCTTCTGAAGTCGTTAAACTTAAGAAATAATAACTTTGTTATTATTTCGACTTTAAAAAATACTTATCCTATATGGAATGGAGTAGATGCCAATAATGTCCAACCATATTGAAAATCAAAAAAAGCAAGAATGTTGTCAAAAACGTTTTTTTTCGGAATTTTCCTATCCAACTTATGATGAATGGAAAGTAGCTGCTGAAAAACTCTTAAAGGGTAAACCTTTTGAGAAAGCGTTGTTGACGAAAACATATGAAGGGATTACATTACAACCAATTTATAATCAAGAAAATATAAAAGATATCCCTCATGTAGATTCGTTACCAGGTTTTCCACCTTATGTCAGAGGTACAAAAGCAGAAGGTCACTTAAGGAAACCTTGGAATATCTGTCAGGAACTCGCTGTACCAGTTCCCGAAGAATTTAATAAGGTCGCTAAACATGATCTTGAAAGAGGACAAACTGTTTTAAATGTTGTTTTAGATGATGTAACACGTAAAGGACTTGATCCAGATCAAGCTAGTAACTCTAACATTGGTAAAAATGGACTCTCTGTTTCAACAATAGAAGATATTAAAACAATGCTTAAAGATATTGATTTAGAAACAATACCGTTTTTCATAAATGCAGGTGCAACATCATTACCTTTTACAGCATTGTTATCAGCATTCCTAAAAGAAACAGGAAAATCAACATCAATTTTAAAAGGTTGTATTGGTGCTGATCCTTTAGGTGAATTGGCTAAAGAGGGTTCTTTAAATATAGAACTTGAAAAGTCTTATGATACAATGGCAAGTATGGTGAACTGGGGTAAAGAAAATGCTTCAGAGCTTAATACAATTATAGTAGATGGTAATCCATACCACAATGCAAGTGCAGATGCAGTTTCAGAATTAGCATATGTAGTTGCAACTGGAGTTGAATATATTAGAGCATTACAAAAAAGAGGCCTTAATATAAATGATATAGCCACAAAGATGGTTTTTAGTTTTTCACTTGGTTCTAATTTCTTTATGGAAATCGCGAAGATTAGAGCAGCTCGTTTAGTTTGGTCACAAATTATTAAAGAATTTGGCGGAGATTCTGAGTCGCAAAAAATGTTTATTCATGGACGCACATCTTCTTGGACTAAAACTGTTTATGATCCATACGTAAATATGCTAAGAAACACTTCAGAAGCTTTTTCTGCTGCAATTGCTGGAGTTGACAGTTTGCATGTCACATCATTTGATGAACCTAGCAGAGAAGCAGATGATTTCTCCAGAAGAATATCACGAAATGTACAATCTATTCTTGTAGAAGAATGTCATTTTACGCAACCTATTGATCCTGCTGGTGGATCCTGGTATATAGAATTTTTAACAAATGAAATTGCAAATAGAGCGTGGGAATTATTCCAGGAGATCGAAGCTGAAGGTGGTATGAATCAAGCTTTAATAAATGGAAAAATCCAAAAATCTATTGAAGAAAAAGCTGAAGAGAAGTTTAACAAAATGGCTATAAGAAAACATATTTTCGTTGGAACAAATATGTATCCTAATCTCAACGAAAAACCATTAGTACCTCGAAATATAGATTATGATGCTTTACAAAAAGAACGTATCGAAACAGTACAAGCATATAAAATGAGTAAAAAATCGGTTGAATCATTTGAATTTAGTGATTCTTCAGATCAATTAATGCAAAAAGCTACTGAAGCTGTTTTATCAGGTGCTACATTAGGAAATATTTCGAATGGATTACATATGACTGAGTGTCAAAAGGTTACAGTACAACCTCTCCATATTCACCGTGGAGCTGAAAAATTTGAAGCTTTAAGAAAAACGGCAGAAGATATTATTGCTAAAAACGGTAGTATGATAAAGATGTTCTTAGTAAATATGGGTTCTATTCCTCAACACAAGGCTAGAGCTGACTTTACAACAGGCTTTTTCGAAGTTGGAGGTTTTGAAGTATTGAAAAATAATGGTTTTGAAACAGTAGATGAAGCTGTAGAGGCTACATTGGCTTCTGGAGCACCAATTGCTGTTATTTGTTCTTCAGATCAAACATATCCTGAATTGGTTCCACCTATCGCCAAAAAATTAAAATTAGCAAAACCAGAGATGAAGGTTTTTGTTGCAGGAAAGCCAGCTAAGGATTTAGAACCTGTATATAGAGAAGTAGGTGTGGATGATTTTATTCACGTAAGAGCAAATTGCTATGAATTGCTTTTAAACCTTCAAAAGGAGGTCAAATAGCTCATGAATAAGTCACCTGATTTTACAAAAATAAGTTTAGATCCTATTAAACAAAGTGCTAGTAAAGAACAATGGACAGAGATGTTTGAAAATAATACTTCAACGAATCAAGATTCGTTTAAATGGATGACAAATGAACAAATTGAGGTAAATTCTCTTTATACAGATAATGATGCTAATAATTTAGAACATACTGGATTTACTGCAGGGATTGCACCATATTTAAGAGGGCCATACGCTTCGATGTATGTAACACGCCCATGGACAGTGCGCCAATATGCAGGATTTTCTACTGCTGAAGAAAGTAATGCATTTTATAGAAGAAACTTAGCTGCAGGACAAAAAGGATTGTCAATTGCTTTTGACCTCGCTACACATAGAGGCTATGACTCAGATCATGAACGTGTTGTAGGTGATGTAGGTAAAGCTGGGGTTGCTGTAGATTCTATTTTAGATATGAAAATATTATTTGATGGAATTCCATTGGATAAGATGTCTGTTTCGATGACAATGAATGGAGCAGTATTACCAGTTTTGGCCTTTTACATTGTTGCTGCAGAAGAGCAAGGTGTAAAACAAGAACAGTTAGCTGGAACTATTCAAAATGATATTTTAAAAGAGTACATGGTAAGAAATACTTACATTTATCCACCAGAACCATCTATGAGAATAATAGCAGATATTTTTGAGTATACTTCTCAATATATGCCTAAGTTTAATTCGATCTCAATCTCAGGTTATCACATGCAAGAAGCAGGCGCAACTGCTGATATTGAGTTAGCATATACAATTGCAGATGGCCTTGATTATGTCAGAACAGGTATCCAAGCTGGAATTGATATCGATGCTTTTGCACCACGATTATCATTTTTCTGGGCTATAGGTATGAATTACTTTATGGAAGTTGCCAAGATGCGTGCTGGTAGATTGCTTTGGGCAAAGCTTATTAAGCAGTTTGATCCAAAAAATCCGAAATCTCTGGCTCTTCGTACCCACTCGCAGACATCAGGCTGGAGCTTAACTGAGCAAGATCCATTTAATAATGTAGCAAGAACCTGTATTGAAGCAATGGCTGCAGCTTTAGGTCATACTCAATCGTTGCATACAAATGCATTAGATGAAGCGATTGCTCTACCTACAGATTTCTCTGCACGGATTGCTAGAAACACTCAGTTATATCTTCAAGATGAAACAAATATTTGTAAAGTTATTGACCCATGGGCTGGTTCATATTATGTTGAAAAACTGACAAATGAATTATTAGAGAAGGCATGGGCACATATTGAAGAGATTGAATCTTTAGGTGGTATGGCTAAAGCGATTGAGACTGGTTTACCAAAGATGCGTATTGAAGAAGCTTCAGCAAGACGTCAAGCTCGTATTGACTCTGCTAAAGAATCTATCATCGGGGTAAACAAATATCGCCTGGCACACGAAGATCCAATTGATATATTAGAAGTAGATAATTCAGCGGTTCGTGAATCACAGATTAAGCGTTTAACTGAGCTTCGTGCAAATCGTGATGAAGATAAAGTACAGCAAAAATTGGATGCAATAACAAAAGCTATAGAAACAAATGAAGGTAACCTTTTAGAATTGGCTATCGAAGCTGCTAGAGCTAGAGCAAGTCTAGGTGAGATATCTTCTGCCATTGAAAAGGTTGTTGGGAGACATACAGCAATGATTAGATCTATATCAGGAGTTTATAGTTCAGAGTATGTTGAGAAGGAACAGATTGATTTGATTAGAAAGATGACAGATGAATTTGAATTAAATGAAGGACGTCGTCCACGTATTATGGTTGCTAAAATGGGTCAGGATGGTCATGATAGAGGAGCTAAAGTAATAGCTACTGCTTTTGCGGATTTAGGATTTGATGTTGATATGGGTCCTTTGTTCCAGACACCTGCTGAAACTGCAGCACAAGCAGTAGAAAATGACGTTCATATTGTTGGCATGAGTTCTTTAGCTGCTGGTCACAAAACTCTTTTGCCACAATTAGTAGAAGAGTTAAAGAAAAGAGGGCGGGAAGATATCATGGTTGTTGCAGGTGGTGTAATACCAGCTCAGGATTATGATTATTTATATGAACGTGGTGCTTCTTTGATCTTTGGCCCAGGAACAATTATTCCAATTGCAGCACAAAAAGTAATGGAAGAACTTAACTATCGTTTAGGATATGATGAATAAAATGGATCATAACAAGGATAAGAAACCTGCATGGGTTCCACAAAATGCTGGTCAAGAATTTACTACTAAGGTTATGGCTGGTATTGATGGTGGTCATGATGGAATGCCAGGTAACAAAGATAAAGGAAGCAGAAGACCTACTTTTCGCAGACCAAAACTGACTTTAGATGATTATATTAAAGGTGTACTAGAAGATAATCGTACGATTTTAGCGAGAGCGATAACCTTGATAGAAAGTAACTCATCAGTTCATATGGAGATGGGCCAGCAACTTTTACAAAAACTTATGCCTTATAGCGGAAAGTCTATTCGAATTGGAATTACGGGTGTTCCAGGTGCTGGTAAGAGTACCTTCATCGAGGCATTGGGTTCATATCTTTGTGACAGTGGTCATAAAGTTGCTGTTTTAGCTGTTGACCCAAGTAGCACAGTTACAAAAGGAAGTATCTTAGGTGATAAAACTCGTATGGAAAATTTAGGGCGAAAAAAGAATGCTTTTATTCGACCTTCTCCCACAAGTGGTGTATTAGGTGGAGTTGCTCGTAAAAGCCGGGAAACTATGTTACTATGTGAAGCAGCAGGATTTGATGTCATACTTGTAGAAACAGTAGGGGTAGGACAAAGCGAGGTTACAGTCCGTTCCATGGTAGATTTTTTCTTGTTAGTCATGATTACTGGTGCGGGTGATGAACTTCAAGGCATGAAAAAAGGGATCATGGAGCTTTGTGATGCGATCCTAATCAATAAAGCTGACGGAGATAATAAACTTAAGGCTATGACAGCTAAATCTGAATATAATCGGATTTTACATTATCTTCAGGCTGCTACAGACGGTTGGACTCCACAGGCTTATACTTGTTCATCTATTAAAAAAGAAGGAATACCTGAAATATGGGAAGTGGTTGAGGATTTTAGAGATAAAACGACTACTTCAGGTATATTTGACAAAAGAAGAAGCAAGCAGGCAGTTGATTGGGTGTATTCAATGATTGTGGAAGATCTTCAAAATCGATTTATGAATCATTCGGGTGTAAAGCAAATGATTCCTCAAATTGAAAATGATCTTGTTTTAGGTAAGTTATCCCCAACTGCAGCAGCCCAACAATTGTTGCATTGTTTTGATCAAAAGTCTGAAGATAGTAAATAATAAAAACTGGTATGATTATTTTTTCTAACGTATTGCTGATTCTCGGTATTGTTATGTATTTTCTTGTAAGAAATAATGTAGGTTAAAGTTATCTTGAAACGCCCTTTTGGGCGTTTTTTATTTAATGCAGTAATCATGATATATATACTCCAAGAAATTCTACCTAAAACTTAATCTACTTATATCATAAATCATAAGAAAGCCTATTCTAGAATATAGATTAGTGAGACTTAACTCAATTTAATTAAAAACGTGATAGAAGGTGAAAGTAGTGATTAATAATAAGAAATTTGTTGTTGTTTTATCTTTAGTTGTTCTTTTTATTTTATCGACAGTTTGTTCTTTAGTTTTTGGCCTTAAGGATTTAAAGAAAACTAATGCTAGTCGAGAAAGACATAGGTTCGTTGTATTTGTAGATACTAGAGGAAGTTCTGGAGAGGCGATTAATGAAGACTCTTTAATTCAAATTTTGAAAGAAATTCAAAATTTGATTCCACAGCCCGAATATATTATTTTACCTGGAGATTTAGTCAGAGGAAGTAGTAAGATTGATAAATTAGAATCACAATTAGTTTTGTTCAAGGAATTGTTTTCTTCTTATTTTCCAATAGAGATGTTGCTTCCTACAGTTGGAAATCATGAGGTAGGTAGTGATCCAGAAGATGATCAAAGAGAAAAAGTTTTTGCAGAAGTTTTTTCCGAATTTAAGCCTGATGAAGAATTAGATGGATATAATCGAACCGCTTATTATGTTGATTTGGGGAACATACGATTTATTGTTCTAAATTCTTATCACTATGGTGAGAGTAACAAAATCACGGGTCGTCAATTTGAATGGTTTAAAAAGGTTGCTGAAGCACCGATTGATCACAAATTTGTATTTTTACATTCTTCTCCATATCCTACAGGTGCACATATAGGCTCATCTTTAGATGAAAATCTAGAATTAAGAGATCGATTTTGGGAAGTGATTGATAAAAATAATGTTGATATAGTATTTGCAGGTCATGAGCACAATTATTCTCGTAGAATTATTGATAGTTCTTTTGATTATGGAGATTACCACTTTGAAAGAAGCATAAATCAAATAATTACAGGTTCTGCTGGTGCGAAATTAAATGATACATATTCTGATAGTAAAGGAGTAGTTGTTCCGCCAATACCTATTTATCATTATATGGTAGTAGATGTGCAAGGAAAAATTGTAAATGCCACAGCTTTTTCAATAGATGGAGATGTGATAGATGAATTTACACTAAGACGATAATAGAAAAGATTATCATTCCGGCAATTATATAATATAATTGCCGGTTTTTAGTACTTTTCAGTAATGCTATAAAAAACGATGAACACTTGAAGTATAGGAATGACATTAAAAAGCGTTGGCATAGAAATTCTTAGTTATCATGTCTATATTCCGTCTTTTGGAGACTGGGGATTTCATCTTGCAGGTAATGTTTCTGAACAAACATTGCCTAAAAAATTACAATCATGGTTTCATTTCGATGAAGAAACTCTTCTTTATATAATGGGCAGGAATATAATTACAATTAGCGAAATAATCAATTAAGCACAATTCTATAGATTTAGTCATGAAAGGAAGAGATATCATTGAAAAAATTTTATGAACTCACTCAACGTGGACGTGCATTAAGATTACGAAAGATGGCGCTTAAAGCACTTGAAAGTTATGATTTTAAACCAACTCAAGTAAGCCTTATAACTAATGAAACAAACGGTATATTTCGTGTAGATACTGAAGATAGACAAAAAGTTATATTGCGAATTACAACTCCTCGAGGATGTCATTGTTTGGACGAAATTAGGTCAGAAATGAACTGGTTAGAAACTATCTTGTTGCATCTGACATTCCAGAAGATAAAAAGTTTGCTCTTGAGTACATTAAGCGTGTAGAAAAGTATATTCGGCACTTTTTTTCTGAGAAACTCACAAATTGATTGTGAAAAAAATATCAATATGTTATAATTGAGATGATACAAATTATAAATATTAATCATGGAAATCGGATAGGCTCGGTTAAATTATCGGAGGATACACCAAGCTTCTTTGTATCAGAAATTAGAAAGATATAAAATAGACATACCTCAACTATAGGATGTACATTTTACCTACACCATATATAACTTTGTAGAAAAACCTACTCTATAAAAAATACTTTAAAACTAGTACTGTAAGAGATCTGAGATTTTCCTGAAAATGGTGTAGTTTTTTTTCTGCAATTAAGTTATTTTTTTCACAAAACACACATATTAATGAGGTTTATGCGTCAAATACTCAAGGAGGGATAAATAATGAAATTTACGTTGACTCCACAGCAGGAGATGATCCGGAAAGTTGTTAGAGAATTTGCTGAAGATAGAGTAGCTCCAATAGCTGCTGAAATTGATGAAACATGTGAATTTCCTAAAGAAAATGTTGAAATGATGGCTAACTTAGGTATGTTGTCAATTCCTTTTCCAAAAGAATATGGTGGAGCAGGTGCTGACCATATAAGTTATGCAATCGCTGTAGAAGAATTATCCAGAGCGTGTGCTACAACAGGAGTTATCTGTTCTGCTCACACATCTTTAGGATGTTTCCCAATCTATAAATGGGGTACTGAGGAACAAAAACAAAAATATCTAGTGCCAATGTTAAAAGATAATAAATTAGGTGCTTTTGGTCTAACAGAAGCAAATGCTGGTACTGATGCTGGTTCTCAGCAAACAACTGCTGTTTTGGATGGAGACGAATATGTATTAAATGGTTCAAAAATCTTTATTACCAATGCAGGGGTTGCTGATACTTTTATTATCCTGGCAATGACTGATAAAGCTAAAAAAACTCGTGGAATTAGTGCTTTTATCGTAGAAAGAAAAACTCCAGGTTTTGAAGTAGGTAAAAAAGAAGATAAATTGGGTATCAGAGCTTCTGATACCAGAGAGTTAATTTTCAAAGATTGCCGAATCCCTAAAGAAAATATTCTTGGTAAAGAGGGAATGGGTTTTAAAATAGCTTTAACAACTTTAGATGGTGGAAGAATTGGAATTGCAGCACAAGCTGTTGGAATTGCTCAACGAGCTTTAGATGAAAGTATTCAGTATGTTAAGGAAAGAGTACAATTTGGTCGGCCTTTGGCAAAGTTCCAGGCAGTACAATTTATGCTGGCTGAAATGGCAACTAAAGTTGAAGTTGCTCGTCTTCTAACTTATCAGGCTGCTGATTTTAAAGATAGAGGTTTAAGATATTCTAAAGAGGCTGCCATGGCAAAATATATGGCATCTGAAATTGCAATGGAAGTTACAACTAAAGCAATACAATTACACGGTGGCTATGGTTATACAAAAGAGTATCCAGTTGAAAGACTGATGAGGGATGCTAAGATTACTGAAATCTATGAAGGTACAACCGAAGCACAAAAAATGGTTATAGCAGGTAATATTCTAAGATAACACTTACTTTTAAAGGAGGTTTGATTATAATGGATATGATTGTTTGTATCAAACAGGTACCAGATACTAATGAAGTAAAGATCGATCCCAAAAAAGGGACTTTAATTAGAGATGGGGTTCCATCTATTATAAATCCAGAGGATAAACATGCACTTGAAGGTGCATTACAAATAAAAGATCAATTTGGTGGAAAAGTAACAGTTATCACAATGGGACCTCCACAAGCAAAAGTAGCTTTACGTGAAGCTCTGGCAATGGGAGCAGATGAAGCTATATTAGTTAGTGATTGGGCTTTTGCGGGTGCTGATACTTTAGCTACATCCTATACATTAGTAAAGACTATTGAAAAAGTAGGTAAATATGATTTGATCTTCTGTGGACGTCAAGCTATAGATGGTGACACTGCTCAAGTTGGCCCAGAAATTGCTGAACAGTTAGATATCCCACAGATAACTTATGTAACAGATTTGAAATTAGAAAACGATAAAGTTATTGTTGAACGGGCTTTAGAAGATGGACATGCAGTAATTGAAACCTCCTTACCTGCCTTATTGACAGTACTGACTAAGTTTAATGAGCCACGTTATGCATCAATGGGAGGAATCATTGACGCTTACGAAAAAGAGATCACAGTTTGGTCTGTAAAAGATTTATCTGTAGAAAAAGATAAGCTTGGTTTGGATGGTTCGCCAACTCAAGTAGTAAAAACATTTACTCCTAGTCAGGAAAGAAGTGGCGAAATTCTTAAAGGAACTGACGCAGTAAATACTTTGCTCCAGCGGTTGCAAGAGAAACATTTAGTATAAGGAGGGATTTAAGATGGCTTTAACTATAAATTATGATAAATGTATTAACTGTGGTATATGTATTGAAAAATGCCCCTTTGGTGCGTTGAAAATGGAAGACAACAAAGTAACAGTTGTTGACGGTTGTACTCTATGTGGAGCTTGTGTTCGTGTTTGCCCGGTGGAAGCTATCAGTATAGAAAAAAAAGAGAGTAATAAAGAAGACCTAGCTGATTATAAAGGTGTATGGGTTTTTGCAGAACAAAGAGAAGGTAAATTATTAAAAGTAGCTTTTGAGCTTGTAAGCGAAGGTCGTAAATTAGCTGATAAATTAGGTGAGAAATTGTCTGCTGTTCTTCTGGGCGACAATGTAAAAAGTCTTGCTGATCAATTAATTGCATCTGGTGCGGATCAAGTATTTGTTATTGAAGATAAAGAGTTAAAAGATTATAATACAGAGCCTTATGCTATTGCTCTGCAAAAATTAGCTGATTCTGAAAAACCAGAAATTATCTTAATAGGTGCAACTAACAATGGTCGCGATTTAGGTCCTAGATTATCTGCTAAATTAAAAACTGGATTAACTGCTGATTGTACAGAATTGTGTATAGATGAAGAAAAAAGATTACTCTTACAGACAAGACCTGCATTTGGTGGTAATTTAATGGCTACAATTATTTGTCCTAATCATCGCCCACAGATGGCTACTGTTCGTCCTGGTGTTATGAAGAGAGCTGAAGAGGATGCAAATCGTCAGGGTAAGGTAATTGACTTTGGTGTAGATTTTTCTAATGCAAATATTAAAACTAAAATTAGAGAGATAGTAAAAGCAAATAAGCAGACTATCAACTTAGAAGAAGCTAAAATCATTGTATCTGGAGGTCGTGGTTTAGGTGAGGCTGAAGGGTTCAAATTGATTGAGGAATTAGCAGAAGTTCTTGGAGGCGAAGTTGGTTCATCAAGAGCTTGCGTTGATACTGGATGGATAGATCAGGCGCACCAAGTTGGTCAAACTGGTAAGAACGTTCAACCAGATCTTTATATTGCTTGTGGTATTTCTGGAGCTATTCAACATTTGGCTGGTATGGCCAAATCAAAGACTATTGTAGCGATTAATAAGGATGAAAATGCAGCAATTTTTGATGTAGCTGATTACGCTATCGTAGGAGATGTCTATAAAGTATTACCTGAGCTGATTGAAGCTATCAATGAGCTTAATTAAGTTGATTAACCTGATTTCTATAACTATAATAGATAGAAATCAGGTTATTTTTTTACTTTGGAATCATCATGTTTGAAAAGTTAGTTATAACGTTGGCTAAATACTGATTTTGATCTGACAGACTTCATCACCTTTCAAAATTGATTGAACGATTTCCACATCTACTTTTTTCATTAAGATTGTTTGCCACATATCTTGATAAAACCCTGCACCACAATAGCAGTATTCAACAGGGATTTTTTCTTGATTAAGTATTCCCTCTCTAATTCTGCTACAATGGCAATAACAAGAGGCTTTTTCGAGAGGGTTTGTAGCCTGGAAGTATTCATGAAATTTTGAAGGTATTTTTGTTGCATATATGATATTGCCTTCTTTATTCCCCGCTAATCCCCAACCTCTATTAATGATAAATTGAAGTTGCTCATCACTTAATTGCTTATAGCTTTTTATTTCCTTAATAAATTGTTCTTGGAGTTTGCTATGTATCAGGTCAGTATCTTTAGTTTCAAGATATAGTTTTTTTAAATCTTCAAGTTTTTCATGTGGATAGTGACATGCACAGCCAGTCATGATATCTTTCAAACTTTTTAGATCAACTTCTTTTTTGAGTGTATCTAATGCTTGCTGTGTCCAGGTAATGGATTTTTGAGTGGAATAATCTTTTAGTAGTTGATCAGAGTCTTTGGTGATCTGATTGGTGAGGGCTGGCCCGGCTACATCAGTGACCATTTTGCTGAATTTTTCTAACCATTGTTTCTCGAATTTGATCATATCTTCTCTCCTTATGAATTATTTTACTTACAATTTGCAAAAGTTAAAAGATTATTAAGTTATTCTGTGTTAACAAAATTTTTCCTGCATTAATGAGGAATTTGGCGATTCACTCACTGAGCTAATGGAGGAAAATATATATTTTTCTTCTAAAAATGAATTAACGATTAATCGTGGTATTTCTGGTGATATCGCTGCACATATGAAGTATCGTTTAAAAGCTGATGTACTTCAGTTAAGTCTAGAGAATTTAATTTTGCTTGCAGGCACAAATGATATAGCTGCAAAAATATTAGAAAATAGAGAAGAGGAAGATATTGTTAGAGAAGTTTACTCTGATATTATTTATATGATTAATGAAGAGGGATACTAAAGATGTTCCAAATGATATTGCAAGAGATGGAATTGTATATATAACATACGAAGGTAAAAATTATTTTCTTTCTGTTATTACCTATCGGATGGGAGATAATACTTTATATACAGGTTTTTCGACCATTTCTGATTTTGTCATAGTAAGGTCGTTTGATCTGCGATTTAGTAATGTTTTCATTTTCCCGGTGGCACAAAAAGCTCAAGAGCAATAACCACAGGAAAATTTTTTAGAGATGGATTAACATATTTTGCAAATCGTTTTGAAGGTAATGTAGTTCTTTTTGAAGAAGCGATTTATCGAAGACAAACAGCAACAAAAATTTTCGCTAGGGATGTCAAAAAATATATGAAGGAATACGGTCATAATTGGAAAAATGAACTTTTAAGCAGTGGATACCCTATCAGTAACATTAACAAAATCAATCAAGCCCGAGTGAAAGAAGAGGAGAGATTAGAAGAGAACTTTTGAATGATAGAGATAAATTATTGCTACTGAAAGAGGTTATTAACTAAGGATGTTTTGAACTACTAACAAGAATTGTTAGGTCTATTGGTGAAGAACCGAGGATCAAGCTTGAAGGTTTGGCAAAAGTACTTCGCAGAACAATGGATATACTGAATTCTCTCCACTATCGTTCCGAGAACTCCGCATATCCAATCTTTGTTCTACGACATTCAAGCACAAAACTAGCTTTTTAAAACCTTTTGGTTCCAGGGTTTCGGGTGGTGTAGTAAAATTATAGCAATTAAAGTAATGAATGATCTGAGTTTGGGGTTAATATTTTAAATCTTTTTTAACAGTCATGGGCTTTCTGGATGGTTTTCCATAGTAATAAGGCAGCATAACTTGTAGATTTGGAAACATTAATTCTCAAATGGTTGATTCATAAAATACCTCTTTTGTTTTTCCAGAGAAACCCATTTACGACGAATCTCCACAGGCTTGAGCGGTGGAGACTATATAAAATTTATATAATAGCTTTATTGACATAAAATTATAATTGTGATAAAATTTTAGAAGTAAGATAGTATAGATAAAGGATCTTATTTAATGAATAATAATTAAAACATTAAAGTATAAAAAGCATAATTTGTAATTTTATTAATAAAACTAGGAATAAATATAATACCGCGGAGTGATTATTATTAAAACATCTAGATATAATATCTTCATGCAAACAGAAGATAAGAACTGGTTAGTTTATAATTTGATTTCTGAGGGTTTGGCTATTCTCTCTCCTGGAGAGTATCTTTTGGTTAAGAATATTTTAGAGAAAAATAATGAATCTTCTACAGATAGCAATACAAAAGAATTAGAAGAGGCTTTAATTAAAGGACGGTTTCTTATTGAGGATTATATAGATGAAGTAAAAATCCTCAGAACAAAATATTTAAAAAATAAATATAATCAAAGTTGTTTGCATTTAACTATCTTTCCTACTTTAGAATGTAATTTCAATTGTATTTATTGCTATCAAAATCAGTTATCTAAAAATTTTGGTTATAATTCAAAAGGTAAAATGCCAGATGAGGTAAAAGAAGCAATTATTGAGTATTTGAGAAAAGCTGCTTACACTACTGAACAATTGATTATAGATTGGTTTGGTGTAGAACCTTTGTTGGAGATTGATTCAATAGTTGAGATGAGTATGGAGATAAAAGAATTATGTGAAGATAACAGTTGTGAGTATCAAGCTTTTATCACTACCAATGGGTTTCTCTTAACACCAGAAATATCTGCTAAATTAAAACGTTCTGGAGTAATAGGTTTAATGATAACTATTGATGGGCCACCTGAGGTTCATAATAGAAACCGCCCATTAAAGTCTGGTGACGGTACTTTTGATACCATTATTGATAACATCAAAAAATCAATAGATTACTTCCAGAATATCAATTTGAGAATTAATGTTGATCAGAGCAATATTAGTAATCTTGAAAATTTATTACTAATACTAAAAGAGAACAATCTAAATCAGAAGAAGATTAGACTAGTGCAACATAGCTTAATTATTAAAGATACTACTTCACAAAACAAACAAAATAATGTATAATAAAATAAAAACTTTAAGGAGTTATTTTATTATGCTATTACAACCTACAAAAATTGAAACGACAAAAAAACAAAGGGTAATTTTGGAAAAATTATCAAAAGGTACACATGTTAAATTAAATTTAAAAACAAGATCAACCCTGATTTTATATGCATCTGAAAACGAAAGCAATGGAAGTATCT